>JAIOQD010000376.1 GCA_021413595.1 Bacteroidota bacterium
TGAATAGCAGTACCACCTTGAAGATCTTCTTCCAGTGAACGTTTAATAAAACCTCTTTGAAATAAATTCCAAATCACTAAATAAGCAATTGTTCTTAACCAAAAGAACCATGGAGTAAAATAGCCGCTTTTGTTAGCAATAATTTCATCATATTTTGGTGATTCGGGGTTAATTACATCCGGATCCATCCAGTGATACAAGTGGTGAAGATGCAACTGACCTGCAAGTAATATCAAAAACATAATGATGGCACCAATTGGTAAGAAACTTGAAACAGCTTCATACACTCTTTTTACAGCAACTGACCAGGCCACTTCAGCAACATACTGTAAAGCCATAAAAAATGTAGCTAATAACGCTATCCCCATAAAAAACCAACCATTAACAAGCAAATTGGCCCAAATACGTGTATGGTGGTATTCATCGTGGCTTACACCTTCTGGAGCATGGTCGGTTAAAAAGCCTGCAATTAGGGTAATTAAGCCAATAGCCATTAAACCAATGGTGATGTTTTTCGTTTTTTTAGTAAATGTATAGTTCGAATTATTCATATCTGTTTGCATTTAATCTTTTATTCTCAAAAATATCTCTACTAATTATTTTGCTTCAGTTGTTGCCTTTGGTGCTTCTTCTGCCACAGGAGCTGCTCCATTAGGGTTTTGTAGTTTTTGAACATATTGAACTATTTTCCAACGTTCATCTTTGTCTAATTGTGATGCATGTGCACCCATTAATCCTTTACCGTATGTAATGGAATGAAATATTTTTCCTTCAGGTAAGTTTTTTAATGCAGCACCTGTATAAGATGGTGGTGCACCGGGCAATTTACCACCTACAAGTCCATCTCCTGCACCAGTTGCACCATGACAATGAACACAAAATTTACCATAAAGTTCTTCACCTTGCTTCAAATTGATCTCATTTTTAGCAAGTGGGTTATGCAAATAACGACCTGCATTTCCGTAACCTGTAGTATCATTTCCATAAATATACGGCATAAATCCTCTGGCTATGGTTCCTGCAACCGGTAATCGGTTGGCTTGCATAACTGCACTATCAGTAAGAGATGTATAAGCCATATAGCTTTCCAAAGAAGGAGAGCGATACATGTCGGCCATAAATTCAACTCCAGGGCTGTTAGCATCATGCTTTTCGCAAGATGTAAAGGCTATTGTTACACAGCTGAACAGCGTCATTAAAGAAATAATTCTTGTTACTTTTTTATTCATTGTAAAAGTATTATGTATTTAGTATTTTGTATTAAGTACTTTGTATTAGACTTGGTTTCATTGTACTTAATACAAAGTACATTGTTCTTTATTTATTTGAAAGAAATTTCAGATGCACCACCGTTTTTTAATAATGCTTCAATAGTACTTTTATTTTCCTCTTTAGTTTCAACGATCATTAAAAATTTATCGTCAGTAGTTCTTGGGTCCGGATTTTTTGCTTTTACTCCCGGAAGCATCCAGCATCTTAAATAATAGGTAATAACCATTCCGTGTGCAGCACAAAGTACAGTTGATTCAAACGTAATAGGAATAAATGCAGGTACGTTCATGTAATATGCAAAACTTGGTTTGCCACCCACATCAGTTGGCCAGTCATAAATCATCATATACCACATCATTAAGGTAGCCAGGAGCATTCCTGTCATTCCATAAATAAATGCGCAAATAGCTAATCGTGTTCTTGGCACTCCAATAACAGAATCTATTCCGTGAATAGGGAAAGGAGAATAAACATCTTTAACTTTTATACCTTTTGTACGAAGTTCTTTAGCTGTTGCCATTAATGGCTCTTCATCGTCATAAATTGCGTGTATCGCTACTGTACTCATATCCTTATAAATTAAATTCAAATATCTAAATTCTAAAAAAATAAATTCTAAATAAATTCTAAACCAAATTTGGAATTTAGAAATTTGGTGCAATTACCGGGAAGTAGCGGGTAAATAACAAGAAAAAAGTAAAGAACATTCCAATGGTTCCAGTATAGATCCCAATATCAACAAATGTAGGGTGGTACATGTTCCATGATGAAGGAAGGAATGTACGGCATAATGTTGGTACTATGATTACAAAACGCTCAAACCACATACCAATGTTCACAATGATGGACATAATGAATGTGAAGGTTAGGCTAGTACGTAATTTTTTGAACCAGAATAATTGAGGTGAAATAACGTTACAGGTCATCATTGCTGCATAAGCCCACCAATATGGACCTGTAGCACGGTTTAGGAACGCATATTGTTCGTATTCCACACCTGAGTACCAAGAGATAAATAATTCTGTTAAGTATGCTACACCTACTATAGAGCCCGTTACAATAATAACGATATTCATATATTCGATGTGTTTGATAGTGATGTAATTTTCCAACCTATATATTTTACGCATAATAATCAAAAGCGTTAATACCATTGCAAAACCAGAAAAAACAGCACCTGCAACGAAATATGGTGGGAAGATAGTAGTGTGCCATCCTGGAACAACAGAGGTAGCAAAGTCCATGGATACAATGGAGTGAACCGAAAATACAAGTGGAGTAGATAAACCTGCAAGTACTAAGGATACTTCTTCAAAACGACTCCAGTGACGAGCACTTCCGCCCCAGCCAAAGCTTAAAAGACTGTACATTTTTTTTGAAAATGGC
>JAIOQD010000149.1 GCA_021413595.1 Bacteroidota bacterium
ATTGAAGATAAAAATGGGGATATTTGGTTTGGCACTGATGGAGGCGGAGTTTCGCGATATAACGGAAAATTCTTTACTACTTATACCATCGAACAGGGATTGGTAGATAATACTGTAAGGTGTAGCGCTATTGGTAACAACGGCAATATTTGGTTTGGTACTGAAAATAAAGGAGTCTCGTGCTATAATGAACAATCCTTTACCAATTATACTAACTTGGACGGGTTGGCCGGTATTTCTCTTTGTTCTATTACTAAAGATAAAAATGGAAATATGTGGTTTGCTACCAATGGAGGTGGAGCATCTTGTTATGATGGGAAATCTTTTACTAATTATACAACCGCAGAAGGCCTAACTCATAATAATTTAAAAAGCATTACCGAAGACAATAGTGGAAATATTTGGTTCGGTACTTCCGGAGCCGGGGTGTGCCGATACGAGGGGAAATCGTTTAACAGTTTTAACGCATTGCAGGGATTTGAGATTAGTATTAGGGGTATTGAAGAAGATAGCCATGGAAATATTTGGTTCGGAACGGATGGGGCAGGTTTGATTCGTTACGATGGGAAATCATTTGCCACCTATGCTCTTTCACAGGGATTGGCAAGTAGTAGAATATGGTGTATAACCGAAGATAGCCATGGAAATCTCTGGTGTGGAACTTATTCAGGTGGAGTATCTTGTTACGATGGAAAATCATTTACTACTTATTCCAAGGAACAAGGATTAGTTAGCAATGATATTAGGAGCATAGCAGAAGATAAAAACGGAAACATTTGGTTGGCTACTGGAGCTGGCGTTTCCTGTTATAATGGAAAGGCATTTACAACTTATACTACCGAACAAGGATTGGCAAACAATAATGTAAGATGCATTTTGGAAGACAATAGCGGTAATCTTTGGTTTGGTACCAACGGAGCAGGCATTTCATGTTATACTCCTTCCAATGACCATGCAAAGGTTGCTGGTGGCTTCTTTACAACTTTTACCACCGAACAGGGTTTGGCCAATAATGTTGTTTTGACTGCTCTGAAAGATAAAAGCGGTAATCTTTGGTTTGGCACCAATGGAGGGGGCGTATGTCGCTATGATGGAAAATCGTTTGCATCTTTTAGTACTCAGCAGGGATTGGCAGATGATGTAGTTTATGATATTGTGGAGGATAAGCAGGGGGAAATATGGTTGGGGACAAATCAGGGCTTTTGTGGCTTAAAATTTTTAACCCCAAAACAGATTGATAAAAAACAGGAAATGCAAGGGGCTGGTATCTTAAATATAAGTAACAAAGAACTTGGAAATTACACTCCGGTTTTTGAAAGCTACAACAATAAAACCGGATACCCGATAAAAGATCTCAATACCAATGCAATGTGTATCACCAAAATTGGTTTCCCATCAGTAAATGGAAAAGAACGTGATGGGGGGGGAGTTCTCTGGGGAGGCTGTGGTGATAATAAAGTGGTTAGCTTTGACCCATCAGCTATATATAAAAACACCAAAGCCCCAACCGTATTTATCCAGAGTGTGAAAATTAATGGAGAAAATATTTGTTGGTATGATCTCAATTACGGGGACTCTCAAAAAAGCTTCAATGACAGTATTATTAGGGATCAGCAGGAAGCAATCACTTTTGGTAAATTATTATCTACTGAGGAACGAGATACCATTAATCAAAAATTCGGAGATATAAAATTTGATGGGATCACAAAATGGTTTCCTCTCCCCAATAAACTTGTCCTTCCCTTCCATCACAATAGTATAAGTTTCGATTTTGTTGCTGTTGAGCCAAGTCGAAATTTTTTGGTGCGGTATCAATATATTTTGGAAGGCTATGAAAAGGATTGGAGTCAAATTACTGATAAAACCACCACCACATTCGGTAATATATACGAAGGTTCATACACTTTTAAATTGAAAGCTCAAAGTCCGGATGGAATATGGAGTGAGCCTGTAATATACACCTTTACAGTTTTGCCGCCCTGGTATCGCACCTGGTGGATGTACTTGAGCTATCTGCTTGTTGTGCTATCTTCTATCGGTTTGTTTTTTAAATGGCGAACCGCATCTTTAAGAAAAGAAAAAGAAATGCTGGAACAAACCGTAAAAGAAAGAACAATAGAGGTGGTTGAACAGAAAGAACTAATAGAAGAAAAGCAAAAAGAAATTGTTGATTCGATCAATTATGCAAAACGTAT
>JAIOQD010000290.1 GCA_021413595.1 Bacteroidota bacterium
TATTCAGCGTGCAGCGGTGTCACAAACACGTATCAATGAATTTTTAGAATCACAGCCAGAAATATATAATTCAACTATTATTTCAAGTAAAATTGAAGGAGATATCGAATTTAAAAATGTAAGCTTTAATTACCCCGATTCAGGGATACAAGCATTGAACAACATATCATTCAGCATTAAAAAAGGTAGCTCTATAGCTATTATTGGTCGCACAGGATCGGGCAAATCTACAATAGCCAACCTTATTTGCCGCTTGTATGATGTAAGTTCGGGTGAAATACTGATCGGCAATAAAAATATCAAAAGCATTAATTTATTTGAAATGCGCTCACAAACAGGTTATGTGCCCCAGGATGTATTTTTATTTTCTGATACTATCTCAAACAACATTGGCTTTTCGATGGATGAAAAAGATAGTAAAGCAATTGAAGAAGCCGCAAAAAACGCGGCTATTTATGATAATATCATGGATTTCCCTTTAAAATTTGAAACCATTGTGGGGGAACGCGGAATAACACTTTCCGGGGGGCAAAAACAACGTATTTCTATTGCCCGAGCACTTATTAAACAACCACAATTATTGATTTTTGATGATTGCCTTTCTGCAATTGATACTGAAACAGAAGAAAAAATACTCAACAATTTAAAAAAGATAATGGAAGCTAAAACCTCTGTTATCATTAGTCACCGTGTATCATCTGTTAAAAATTCAGATGCAATTATTGTGCTTGATCAGGGACAAATTATTGAACAAGGAAATCATCGTGAATTGATAAACAAAAAAGGAAGCTATTACGAGCTTTTTAAAATGCAACAATTGGAAGAAGAGTTAATGGGATAAAGGATGGTAAATAAAAACAGTGTTGTATTCATAGCAACAAAAAATTGGTCATAACTTTTTATATAAGGGTTTGACGACATGATAAGGTGTTTTTATAAAATTAATTTATTGAAATCGCAACAATTCGGCCACTCGTAGGCACATTAAAACCATTCATAGACAAAAACTCTTTTTTAATATTAATGAAAAGTTATTAACAAGCCTTGTTTTTTGTTTTTATATTGTAAATATTTGTCCAAGAATTTATCTCAAACAAAACAATTTCAGTTAATTAGGATGGAAGAAGGATTTGAAAAAAATGGAGTAGATAGAGAAGAAATATTCTCTAAAGCGGTAAGAGCAGGGAAAAGAACCTATTTCTTTGATGTAAAAAGCACTAGAGGTAATGACTATTACCTAACAATTACTGAAAGCAAAAAGCGTTTTGGTGATGATGGTAAGTTCTTTTATGAAAAACATAAGTTGTTTTTGTACAAAGAAGATTTTGAAAAATTTACGGAAGGTTTTGCTGAGGTAATTGAGCATATTAAGTCAATTTCTCCAATTGAAGTGACTTCTTCTGAAACATCAACTCCGGAGGAAGTATCTACCACTGAAACACAAAAAACTGACAATAGTTTTTCAGATGTAAATTTTGAAGATCTGGATAAATAATATTTCTATTTTATTTATCTTCCTGTCAGTTTTTTCTATAGGATCACATTCTATTTTGTTTAAATATCCACACTTTAATTTTATATCCATCTCTTAATTCAAATTGGTCGCAGGACTTTTTTGAATTATAGAATGGTTAATGCCTTAACTCTGGGGCTTCGTTCCAATTTTTTAAATTTAAATGGATTACAAGCTGCAACTTCTTAAAGAACACTCCCGTTCCAATACCGATATTATTGCAAAAGCAATTGGAAATAGTGCTGTTGAACTAAAAAAAATAATTGATATAATTTACACCGAAAAAGCTCCTTTACCACAGCGTGCTTCTTGGTTATTACCAACTATAAATAAAAAGTATCCCGAGTTATTGGTGCCTCATATTCCACTGTTTTTAACTTCCATAAAAAAAATAAAAATTGATGGGATCAAGAGAAATATGGTTGCTGTGCTGGCGTCAAACACGATCTCTAAAAACCTACAAGGAAAATTAGTAAATCTTTGTTTTGATCTGTTACTTTCATCAGATGAAACGGTGGTTGTAAAAGTTCATGCCATGCAAGCCATTGCAAATATTACCAAACATCATCCTGAATTGCAAAACGAATTAAAAGTGGCTATTGAAGACCAATGGCCAAAGACATCTGCCGCATTTCATGCGCG
>JAIOQD010000291.1 GCA_021413595.1 Bacteroidota bacterium
AATTTCCGGTTTTACTATTTCAATAAATTTTTTTGCAGAGGAAGGGGTGTCCATCGGCAAATAAAAAACACAATCTGCACCTGTATAATTTTTTCGGACTTCGTATCCTGAAGGGGAAAAAAAAGTAAGTAAAATTTTGGATTCCGGCTGTTCTTTTTTAATTTTCTCTACAAGAGGTCTGCCTTGCTCAAACTCGCCTAAGGAGGCACAATGGAACCATATTAGTTTGAAGTTCGGAGTTTGGTGTTGAGAATTGAGAGCGGAGAGTTGGGTATGGAGTTTTTCAAAAATGTTTTTCCTTCCTTCAATCCATAATTTTGCTTTGGGATTAAACAATGATGCAACCCGAATTGCAAATAAATATAAGTATATTAAGGATGTATAGATTGTTTTCATTTTTTTATTTCAGACTCATCTTATTCTTTGAAGGGAGTTTGGGCTTTTAATAATAATAAAAAGACTGAGGAGCTTTTTTATATTATGGTAATATCCATGCAATTTTCCCTCCATATAAAACATCCAATCTTTTTTTTGTGTCTTGTTTCATCAAATCATAGTCAAAGCTTCTGCGGCTCTTTGTAAAGCCTTGCATACACTCCAAACCAAAATAAAAATTCACCAGCCGGTTATTACTCAAATATAAATAACCTAAATTTTCACTCAACATTAAACCATTCGATAGGCGATCATAGCCCTTTTTGTATTCTTTTGATAATTGAGGAACGGTGTTACCAATAGTTTCTATTCGTATTTTATGTTGTATAAAACCTAAACCTATGTTAAACATTATTCCTGAGTTTGGGTTTGGTTTTTTTAAAGAAAATAGTCTTCCTGCTGTAATTGAAACAGTAAATCCACGTTCATAGAAACGGATGTCGGCAAATTCACCATTTTGGCTGATAATATTTCCATCTGATGTTGTAATACTATCAAAAATGCCTTTTTCTTTAATGTCTTTCCCAAAAAAATAATTGCCATTGATACCAAATGTCCATTGTTTTTTTGTTTTAAAATCCACATTCAGGTGAATAGCAGAATTGTTTCCAAAACGTTGTGCCATATCTCCTAAGGGGATCTGGTAACTATAGGAAAGTCCGATCAGTGGGGTATAAATAGATGAATCTTTTACACTTACTTGTGCGGATAAACTAATTGAAATAAAAAAAGCGAAGAAAACGAGTAAAAATATTTTTTTCATTGGGATAAAAATGTGCGCTAATATAAGATTTTTATGGCGAATTCACTCGTTAAGAAAGCATAGCGCATATTTCGACAGACTCAATATGACCTGCGCGCAGTCAGTCAAAGCTTGTCGAAGACCTTGGGAAGGTATTTCTTTGAAATTATCCTTAAAAAAAACATTGATTTTGTTGCGAAATCAATTCCTCAAATTGCTTACAAATTTCTATAATTTAAGTATATTCGCATTCTTAAATGAAAATAATTAGATGGAAAAAATAGCCAAAAAAATTCAGATGGTTGACTTAAAGGGTCAATATGAAAAAATTAAAATTGAAGTAGATGCTGCCATACAAAATGTACTAAATACTACAGCATATATTAATGGCCCTGAAGTTAAAGCATTTCAGGCTGAACTTGAACAGTATCTTGGTGTAAAACATGTGATTCCTTGCGCAAATGGAACTGATGCGTTGCAAATTGCAATGATGGCACTTGATTTAAAGCCGGGCGATGAAGTAATTACTGCCGACTTTACCTATGTTGCTACTGCTGAAGTAATTGCCTTGTTGGGCTTAAAACCGGTGTTGGTAGATGTTATCCCTGATACTTTTGATATTGATATTGTTGCTATTGAAAAAGCGATTACTTCTAAAACAAAAGCAATTGTACCTGTTCATTTATTCGGACAATGTGCTAATATGGAAGCAATAATGGCTCTTGCTAAAAAACATAATTTATTTGTTATTGAAGACAATGCCCAAGCAATTGGATCGAATTATTTTTATGCTGATGGCACTGTTAAAAAGGCTGGAACAATTGGAACAATTGGTTGCACATCTTTCTTTCCTTCCAAAAATTTAGGATGTTATGGTGATGGTGGTGCATTGTTTACGAATGATGATACACTTGCAGCAAAGATCAGAATGATTGCCAATCATGGACAGTCGGTGCAATACGTGCATGATTCAATTGGTGTTAACTCTCGTTTAGATAGTATTCAGGCTGCGATCTTGAGAATTAAATTACGCGAACTTGATAATTATGCCGAAGCCCGTAACAAAGCAGCGGAGTATTACGACAAAGCTTTTGCGAACAATCCGAAACTTAAAACCCCGGCTAGAGCGAAATATTCTAATCACGTATTTCATCAGTATACGGTGCAATTGAATGGAGTTGACAGAAATGCTTTACGAGATTTTTTAGCAAGCAAAGATATTCCTGCAATGATCTATTATCCCATACCATTGCACATGCAAAAAGCATATTTAGATCCACGTTACAAGGCTGGCGATTTTCCGGTAACTGAAAAACTTTGTGCCTCAGTTGTTTCATTTCCAATGCATACAGAATTGGACGAAGAAACTTTGAAGTACATTACTGATTCTGTTTTGGAATTTTGTAAATAGTATTCTACCATATAAGTAGCAAATTTTTTTTGACTTTTAACTTTTCAACTTTTAACTTATAAAATGAACATAGCAGTAGTAGGTACAGGGTAGGTAGGTTTAGTAACAGGTACATGTCTGGCCGAAACAGGAAACCATGTTGTTTGTGTTGATATTAATGCCGATAAAATACAAAAAATGCAATCAGGGGTGGTGCCAATTTATGAGCCACATTTAGATCTATTATTTGAACGGAATATCAAGCAAGGTCGACTAACATTTACAACTAATCTTGCGGAGGCAATTGAAAATGCGAAAATTATTTTTCTTGCATTACCAACTCCACCGGGAGAAGATGGTTCTGCCGATCTAAGTTACATTCTTGGTGTAGCATCGGATCTGGGAAAACTTATTAAAGAGTATAAGGTTATTGTAGATAAAAGTACTGTCCCTGTTGGCACTGCCGATAAAGTACGTGCAGCTATTGCAAAACACGCTCAATGCGAATTTGATGTAGTTTCAAATCCTGAATTTTTGCGGGAAGGTTATGCTGTAGATGATTTCCTGAAACCGGATAGAGTAGTTATTGGAACAAGCTCCGAAAAAGCCCGAAAAAAAATGGAGGAGTTATACAAGCCTTACGTTAGGCAAGGTAACCCTATTATTTTTATGGACGAAAAATCGGCTGAATTGACCAAATACGCTGCCAATGCTTTTTTAGCTACTAAAATTACTTTCATGAATGAGATCGCTAATCTTTGCGAAAAGGTAGGCGCGGATGTAGATGCTGTTCGTATTGGTATCGGTTCTGATGAGCGCATTGGTAAACGTTTTTTGTTTCCCGGAATTGGTTATGGTGGAAGCTGTTTTCCCAAAGATGTTCAGGCACTTGCAAAATCAGCAAGTGATGTAAATTATGATTTTAAAATTTTGGATGCTGTGATGGATATTAACAGTAAACAAAAAACTATAATTGTTCCCAAAATTAAAAGCTATTTTAACAATAATTTAGAAGGAAAAAAAATTGCATTATGGGGTCTGGCATTTAAGCCCGATACCGATGATATTCGTGAAGCACCTGCATTATATATTATTGAAGAACTTTTAAAAGAAGGTGCTAGTATCTCCGCTTACGATCCGGAAGCAATGCATAATGTACGCACGTTAATTGGTGACCGAATCACGTATGCAATGGATGAATACGATGCATTGCGTGATGCTGACATATTATTGATTGCAACCGAATGGAGTTTATTCCGTACACCGGATTTTGAAAAGGTAACATCTTTGCTAAAAAATAAAGTGATATTTGATGGTCGTAATTTATATGGGATCGACCAAATGAAGGAGCTTGGGTATTACTATTGTTCTATTGGAAGAGAAACTGTAAAATAATTATTGATTTTTTGATTTGTAGAATTTTGAATTAATATATTCCATTGAATCTGCAAATTTATATTTTGAAATTTTATATATGAAAAGAATATTAATTACGGGAGCGGCAGGTTTTTTGGGTTCACATCTTTGTGATAGGTTTATCAAAGAAGGTTACCATGTTATTGGTATGGATAACTTGATTACAGGCGATTTGAAGAATATAGAACACTTAATGAAACTGGAACATTTTGAATTTTATCATCATGATGTTTCTAAATTTGTTTTTGTTCCGGGTGACCTAGATTATATTTTACATTTTGCTTCACCTGCATCACCTATCGATTATTTAAAAATTCCTATTCAAACATTAAAAGTGAGTTCACTCGGAACCCATAATTTGTTGGGATTAGCGAGGGTTAAAAAAGCGCGTATTTTAGTTGCTTCTACTTCTGAAGTGTATGGCGATCCAATGGTGCATCCACAAACGGAAGAATATTGGGGCAATGTAAACCCTGTGGGGCCACGTGGAGTGTACGATGAAGCAAAACGTTTTATGGAAGCTATGACAATGGCGTACCATACTTATCATGGTCTGGAAACACGGATCATTCGTATTTTTAATACCTATGGACCACGTATGCGATTGAATGAC
>JAIOQD010000445.1 GCA_021413595.1 Bacteroidota bacterium
TTTAGCTAGGCAATAATTGTTTGCGTTTTTTTATTATTTTGCTCTTAGATCTTTAGAAATTTCTCTAAAATAAGTTGAAATGAATTGAGGATCTTTGGCACTTAATGAAGCAAGACTACCGCTTCCAAGTATCCATTTATATTCAACCTTCGAAGGTTTTGTTTGAGTTCCTGTTTTTTCAAACTTGGTTTTATAAGTGATAAAATTTTCAGTTCGTTGAGTAATATTTTCATCGCTTAAGTTGGTTATCCAAATGGCCGGATCATCAAGCTTGATCCAAAGCACAACTCGTTTTACTTTTCCATTGTCTAATAACCGTTGTAAAGCTTGTCCGTTAAGCAGTGATTTTTCTCCACCAATAATATTTAATTCTTTTACCTCAATGAGTGAATCATTTAACAGGCATTCTACTACGGTTGCCCCATTGCTATGTGCTATTAAGCGATTGAATTTTTTATCTTTAAGTTTATTCAATTCAGCTTTGGCCTTAGGGCCTGCTAAAGAAAACATTTCAGATGGAACGTGACCATCATTTTGGCTTGCAGCTGCCAAAGGATCGTTTTGTTGTTTTGGCATAACGAAAGATACAATTACTACCCCGGAATCGGTCATGTTTTTCTCTCTGTTTTCAGTCATTTCTTTATACATCATGCCGGTAAATGGGCTTTTAAGACTGTCTTCTAATCTTTTATTTAGTTCCTGTTCAGCATACATGCTTAATACAATTCCTTCATTAAATGGTGTTTTATTCTTTTGTTTTTTAATGTTTATTTTAGTCAATTCCTGACGTATTTTAACCTTATCTTGTTTAAGATTCGTTTTTTCAATAACGATATTTTTTTGAAATTCATCCCATAATTTTCGATCATTTTTGAGCGAATAATATGTGATAGTAGAAAGTTTGTCCAATGCAGGATCATTATACACAACTTCCTCAATTTCAGCATTAAATAGGTTAATTTTTGCTTTTAGTTCATTTTCTTTACTTATAAGTAAAGCTAATTCCGATTTAGTTTGATCAGCAGTTGACTCTTTAAGTTTTTTATCAAACAACTTCTTTTCTTCTTTGAATTTCGCAATTTCAAGTTTTATTTTTTGATTTTTATCAGAATAAAGTTGAAAATTACTTTTAGCAAGCCCTGCTGGAACAAGGTTAAGAGAGGGAAGGTGTGCTTTATCAGATTGTTGTGCTGAGCAGGTGATCGAATAAATGACCATAAAAATCAGGAACATTGGTAACCTATAAATTATATTATTTTTAATAGTTCTCATACGTTGGTATTAATGATATTTATTTAATTAAGGATGCACCTGTTGCGCTTTTCCATTATTGCGCAAAAATACAGTAATTGTTTTTATTAAGAAAAAATCATATTAACATTTAATGAAAAATTATTGAGTTCGTTTTTTTCGGATTTGCGCTTTTATACTCTCCTTAATAACTCAAAAAGGCATATTTTTTCAAAAAGGGCGGATTATTTTCAGCTTTAAGTGATTAACAATCAGCATTTTTTCATTTTTTCTATAAAAAATTTGGTCAGAAAAAAAATTTGCATTTACTTTGCATTACAAAGTACTTTTAATTGATCGAAATTATGACAGATTCAAAAGAGCATTTACAAACAATAACGGATATACGTTCAATGATGGAACGCTCGTCCCGTTTCATTTCATTAAGCGGATTATCAGGGATCTTTGCAGGTGTTTTTGCCCTTGGTGGTGCTTACGTTGCTTATATAAAATTAAATTCTTTAAATGGAATATATCGATTATTGAATGATAGTGCTTTTACGGACGTTTTAGTTTTTCTTCTGATTGATGCTTTTATAGTATTACTTGCCTCCGTAACCGTTGGAATAATGCTCACCATCCGAAGTTCCAAAAAGAAAGGCATTAAAATCTGGGACACTACTTCAAAGCGTTTATTAATTAATTTACTGATCCCGTTAATAACAGGTGGCTTATTTTGTTTAGTTCTGCTATCACATGGTTTGGTTGGATTAGTAGCACCTTCATTATTATTATTTTACGGCCTAGCCTTAATTAACGCAAGTAAATATACATTAAATGATATTCGTTATTTAGGAATTTGTGAAATTGTATTGGGTCTAATAGCCTCATTTTATATCGGTTATGGATTATTGTTTTGGGCAGCAGGATTTGGTGTACTTCATATTGTATATGGTGCTGTGATGTATTACAAATATGAACGAAATTAATTTAGTGCAATTAATTTGGCTTTGGCAATAGATAGATATTAGATTTTAGATGTTGGATTTTAGATGTTTGATTTTAAGTAGTGGATCCAATATCCAATATCTAATATCCAACATCTGATATCCAACAATAATACAAGATAATCGTGAAAAATTATATTCAGCATTTAAATAAAGCTTTTGAAAACCGGATACGTTTGGGCATCATGTCTATACTAATGGTTAACGATTGGGTTGAATTCAGCTCCTTGAAAGAAATGCTTGACATTACGGATGGTAATTTGGCTTCTCATATTTCGGCATTGGAAAAAATTGAATACCTGGAAGTGAAAAAACAATTTGTTGGTAAAAAGCCAAATACAACGTATTCGGTAACAAAATTAGGAAAGAAAGCATTCAACGAACATTTGGATGCCTTGGAACAATTAATAAAAAACAGGGATTGATATTTTTTTGCGCCTACACTTTGAATTGCAAAGTACTTTTAATGTAGGAGGCGGGATTACGAGCTAAAATTAGAAAATACACAAATCACAATTAAATAAAACAAACATGAAAAAGAACGACTGGATATTAATCGCATCGGTAGCTGCATACAGTTACCTGTTTTACCAACAAAATTTAGGAATTAATTTTTTGGTGTTTACAATTTCTCTTATTGTGTTACTTTTTTTTCGAAATGTAAAAGTGTATCAAAATAAAAGTTGGAGTGTGGCCGCAATAGGAAGTGTATTGAGCGCTTTTTGCATCGCCTATTATGGAAACGGTTTATCATTTATAGCGAATATAATTTCTTTGTGTGTGCTCTCCGCATTCAGTATTGATCCTAAAACATCAATTCTCACTTCTTTCTTTTTCTCTTTGTATTCAATAGGTGCCTCATACATTTTTATGATATTGGATACTATTGAACGTGGTAAGAAGAAAATAATAACAACTGAAAGTAAACCAATCTCAGTAAAGCTCATGCTTTATATAGTACCACTTTTAATAGCCTTCATTTTCTTTTTTATGTATAAGGCATCAAATCCTTTATTTGATAATTTGACTAAAAAAATAAATCTTGATTTTATTTCTGCCGGCTGGATATTTTTCACACTAGGTGGTTTTTGTTTAATGTATGGTTTCTTTTACCATAAAAACATACAAGTAATTGCCAATAAAGATCAACTGGCCTCTAATTCACTTTCTATTGAAAGTACGGATGGGAATAGTTCGTTTGCTAATTTTTTAAGCATAGATAATGAAAAATTATCAGGTATAATTTTATTGCTTTTGCTCAATACTTTGTTACTCACTGTAAATATTCTGGATGTGAATTTTTTATGGTTTGATGGTGCATTACCAAAAGATCTGAGCTATTCAGCATTTGTACACCAGGGAACAGGAGCGCTCATCACCTCCATCATTATTGCCATTCTGATCATCCTTTATTATTTCCGGGGAGGTTTAAATTTTTATAAAGGAAATGGATCACTCAAACTTTTGGCAGGTTTGTGGATTATGCAAAATGCATTTATGATTATTTCAACTGCATATCGAAATAATTTATACATCAACGAATACAGTTTAACATATAAACGAATAGGTGTGTACATCTGGTTATTGCTTGTCCTTATCGGATTGATGACCACATTTGTAAAAATTTTAAAAGCAAAAAGTAATTGGTATTTGTTCCGCACAAATGGCTGGTTGTTTTATTTCGTGCTCCTTTTTAGTTGTTTTATTAATTGGGATGTAATCGTTACAAATTTTAATATTAACCGAGCCGAACAAAAACATAAACCTTTGGACGTATCTTATTTGGTTTCCCTTTCGGAAAGAAATATACCTCAATTACTCACATTAAATGATTCTATAAAAAATCAGGCAAACATTGCTGATATGTACGATACACGAAATGATTCCTACAATTATGCTGAAATAAATTATAAACCTGCATTGAATCATAAGCTATATCGTTTTCTTGACGAAATGGATAAAATGGAATGGCAGTCGATTTGTTTTGAAAAAAAACGTATTT
>JAIOQD010000446.1 GCA_021413595.1 Bacteroidota bacterium
ACGACATTACTATAAACCATGCTTTTGGAAATATTATTTTTCACTTCGTTGATAAAATCCATTTGAAGGGATTCAATATTCAAAAGATCAATAGAAGGAGGCTGCCAAACAAAAATTTTAAAATCCGGATTTAGAAGAAGATATTTTTTAGCTTCCAGAAATTGAAATTTTGAAACAGAGACACCTGTATCCGTTAAAGGCTGGTATTCAGGAAAAAGAATGTGAATAGAGCAATTAGAACCAGACAGTTGTTCTGTTATTAATGGAAGACTATCAGAAGTGAAATGCGTTTGATCCGTAACTACAGTCATTCCGGCTCTTTGCAAAACTGATGAAAGTTCATTTCGCAATGCAGATTGCTCTTCGGAACAAAGGGAAAGAAATACCGTTACATTTGGATTATTGGACATGATAGGCGCTAAATTCAATTACAATAATAGCGAAAAAAATGCGAATATTCAAGTGCTTTTAAAATTTAAGAAAAGCCTTGGCTAAAATTCTAAAGGAAGAAAAATTGGTATCACAAAAATTTCTCCTTTAAGTTGTTCTTGTTATATAATTCTCAATTAATCTTGGGACAGCATATTTATGAATATCCTCCTTTTTAATAGTAATACAGGTTTTGGAAAGTAATTTATTAAAAGATTCTTTACAATCAATCTCCCAGAAACGCGCGTAAATTTTTTGATGACTTAAAATATGCTTATAGCCACCAGATACTGATTTTACTGTGTATTTAGTGGTGATGATAAAACTTTTCCATTGTTGTGATCTTAAAAATTCCTCTTCATTTAACTCTTCATTGGTTTCAATTAAAGGAAAATCATACAGATTGATCCAGATACCCTTTTCAGTCCGCTTATTAATCGCAGTGCTTGTTTTATGGTTCAATACGATATAATTAAAATACCGATTTCTAACCTTTGTTTTTTTTGATTTAACAGGTAGTTCCAAAATACGTTTCTTAGAATAGGCGAAACACATTGTGCTTAAAGGACAAATGGAGCAATCGGGAGAAACAGGTTTACATTGGATCGCCCCAAACTCCATAATGGCTTGATTATGCATTGCCGGATCCTTTTTATCAATCAATTCGTTTGCTAAAGCATAAAATTCTTTTTTCCCTTGTGAACTATCTATAGGCGTTTCAATGCCAAATACCCTTGACAATACACGATATACATTTCCATCAACTACGGCATGTGGTTGATTAAATGCAAAGGATGCGATAGCGGCCGCGGTATATTCACCAACACCTTTCAATAAAAGTATATCATCGTATTGATCGGGAAATTTACCTTTATAGTTATCAGTAATTATTTTAGCGGTAGTGTGCAGATTTCTTGCACGGGAGTAGTAACCCAAGCCTTGCCACAATTTCATTATCTTTTCATTTTCTGCTTTGGCTAAATGTTTAACTGTTGGAAATTCTTTAGCAAATTTTAGGTAATAAGCCATTCCCTGGTCCACCCTTGTTTGTTGTAATATGATCTCCGAAAGCCAAATCAAATAAGCATCTTTGGTTTTACGCCAAGGAAGATCGCGTTTGTTTTGTTGGTACCAAGTTGTTATTTTTTTTGAGAAGAGGTTCATGTAAATGTTTAATTCATTTCACAGGTTGGAATAAGCTATGGTTTAATTGATATTAGGGAAGTTCCAAAAATTCATTATCAAAATAAAAACAGCTCCACTAATACACTGAGAACGCTAAGAAATTTTCTCTGAGATTTTTGAACTTAGTGCCTTTAGTGGTTATTTTTAAAAAAATTTAGAACTGCACATTAGAGTATAATTAAAGTTTTTTCAATTGCTTTTTTTAATTGCGGGTCCACTTTCACTTTATCCGCATATTTCTCCCAATTCCTTATCACATCGGCAACCTGATCCACAATACTTTCTGCTTTTTTTATATTCATCTGCTTTGCAAATCCAAGCAAATCGCTCCTATCAATATTTTTTCTTTTACCATTAATACTTAATGCGTGCTGGCTTACCCAATCACTGCCAGGTCGGTAAGCGTGGCAAATATCATAAGCGGGTGAGAGTTTCCATTTTCCGGTTTTGTCCATTACAAAAGCAAAGTTTTTTGTATGATCATCACAATTACGCCCCATCACATTAAACACCATTCTACGATATAATTGTTCTGCTTGGGGATAAGCTAAACGGAGTATTCGCATTGTTTCGAAAAGTTGTTCATAGCTATACCGGATTACTTCATTAAAATCATAATGTTGTATGGCACAAAAACTTTGGACATGTAATTTTCCTGTGCCAAGCTTACGGTCAAACCTTCTGGTCATAAAATGTGCCCTGCCGTTTTCTTCCAATAATCTACATTCAGTCATTTCAATACCAGCATCAACAGCCATCAAATGATAAGCCATTTCTACGCGTCCATAACCATTTGTAGCTTCGAACTGTTTATCAGTAACACCATCAAACTTAATTAGCCAATGTTCAAATCCTTTTGGCACACTTGTTTGTCCACTTAATACTTTATGAGTTTTGGGATTATAGGCAATTACCGCTTTCGCTCTTGCACCGCCTGCAGAAGTACCAATTTTTAAAATATCGAGTAAGGCTTTTTCTTCGTTAAATGTAAGATTTGTACTGAAATTTTTGCGACCAGAAAGTATTCCTTCAGCTGCTTCAATTAAACTGCCTATTTCAATTTTAGTGGCACTATCATTCGTTTTAGGCTGAACCGGCTCAAATTCCAACGCTCCCATCCCCCTGCTTCCTATAAAACAGAGTACTTCAATTGGGTTTAAACTGTCGGTTGGCCGCCCCTGCCTTGTTAACCAATTATTGATTAAAGCGTTGCCATATTTGTCGGGCAAAACATCTGCTAATAAACCAGGTAGTCCTCTAAAGGAGTTAACATCCCTCAGTTCTGGAAAAGTAAATATTCTTTTTTCGGCTCCATCAATTGGCATTTTTATAGGAGCCAAATTCCATTTATTTTTTAAAAAAGTTGTGTCATATTCAAATGAACCCAAACCTGTTTCAGAGTTCCAAGCTACTGCCCCTACACGTGTATTCCAAATATTAACAAAGGCTGTTGTTATCATTTACCACTCAGATTTTGGCTTTTTTACTGCTTTTTGTGTTTTGGTAGCCCTTTTTCGCTTAGCCTTTTCCATTTCAGCAAGCTGAATTGGACTAATTTGCTGTTGCACCTGAAATTGCTGTAATACATACAATAGATTTAAGACTCTGAGTACTTGAATAAGTGTAATGATATTTGAACGTTTTCCTTGTTCAATCTCACTT
>JAIOQD010000447.1 GCA_021413595.1 Bacteroidota bacterium
GCAGCATATTTATTATCTACATCTTTTATTTCATAAAAATCTTTTTTAGCTTCGGGATATTTTTCTAATGAGAAAGAACTGTATCCGCGTTTGAAATAAAATTCAGATAACTCCTCAGTTGTTAGATCATAAATATCTACCTTTTCAAACCAGGTATTGGCATCCTGGTATTTCTTTTTACTATAATTGTATTTACCAAGATAGAAGTAAGCTATCTTTACTTTTGGGCTTTCGGGATGGTTTTTTACAAATTGTTTTAAAAACCATTCGCCATCTTTATTAAATAATTCAATAGCACAAATAGCCTTGTAAAACTCGGCATCAATCCGTACAAGAGAATTTAGGTCTCTATGGGATTCAATTACTTTGATAAAGCTTTTTTGAGCGGCACCGTATTTTTCTTTCTGAAACAGTTCTACCCCTGTTTTAAATTCATTATCCTCATGAATAACAATCACAGTCTTTTGCGCAAAAACGGATGTTGTTCCTGTTACGGAAAGAATAAATGTTAGTACTAATCCAATTGCTTTCAATTTGTTCATTAGGCAATTTAATATATGAAAGGCGTAAAATTAGTAAGGATAGAATCATTTATATTTATGATATTTGAAAGTTATTAACGCTGGTTTGTTGAAACTATTGCAATATAATAACAAATGTTAGTTTACTTAAAAAGTACTTTTCGGAAGATTTTGCCGCCAAGACGCAAAGGCGCAAAGTTCTTATTTTACAATGTTTCTCATTTTTATTGTTTCATAGCGTCTTAGCGCCTTGGCGGTGAAAAAATAGTTTTTTGAGGAGCCCTTTAATTCAAAAATTCAAAAAATTAACAATCAAAAAATTCTAGATGGCACTCGACACAATTATTCATTTAGATAAAGTTTCCATATTTCAAAAGCATAATTTGGTGCTTACCAATGTGGCATTAAATATTGATAAAGGCGAATTTGTTTATTTGCTGGGGAAAACCGGGAGCGGGAAAAGCAGTTTATTAAAAACGTTGTATGCCGAATTGGATCTGGTTCAGGGAGAGGGTACTGTTGCTGGATTTAATTTGAAGACTATTAAAAGAAAAGAGATCCCTTTTTTACGAAGGAAATTAGGTATTGTATTTCATGATTTTCAATTGCTCACGGATAGAAATGTAAACGATAATTTATTATTTGTTCTTAAAGCTACTGGTTGGAAAAATAAATTGGAAATCCAAAAACGTATTCAGGATGTGTTGGAAAAAGTACATTTATCCACCAAAGGTTTTAAAATGACACACGAACTTTCTGGTGGTGAACAACAACGTATTTCCATTGCTCGGGCCTTACTAAACGACCCGGAGCTGATTCTTGCCGATGAACCTACCGGTAATCTCGATCCTGAAACTTCTGAGGAGATTATGAATGTATTGCTTGAAATAAGTAAAAGTGGAAGAGCTGTGCTTATTGCAACGCACGACATCATGATGTTTAATAAATTTCCTTCACGCACAATTAAATGTGAAAATGGGAAAATTATTGATTCGAAGGCAGTTTAAACTGCCTTAAATTGCGGTGATTCCTTTTCGTTTTTATTTGAAAGGTGTCTATTCTTTAAAATAAATGAGATGAGTAGGGAGATTATTTTTTCTTTAGAATTTCTATTTCCTTTTTCATCTCTTCCAACATTTTCTCCTGAGCTGCGTTTATTTTTTGCTGAGCTTCATTTTTTGCATTTAACTCCTTGATGGCTTCAATAAGAACAGGTGTAAGTTTTCCATACTCAACTGATTTATATCCCTCTTTATTAGTGTTCACGATCTCTGGAAATATTTTTTCTACTTCCTGAGCAATCAGACCAATATCTCTTTTATTATCAAAATGCATATCAGGGAACTCGTCCTTACGCCAGTTATATTTTACTGCCTGTAGTTTCATTAAATCGGGTAATACATCTTTCATAAGCAATATATCTTTTTTATACCTTTTATCAGAACATGTCCAAGCTGACAACCAACTTCCACATACACCAAAGTATACATCGCCACTAGCATAAAGATTACTGGCTATTAACTGCTCATAACCAGTTCCGGGGTTATTAAGTATCGCAATTCTTCCACTAGCTTCAATACCAATTTGCGATGCAACAACTCCTCCCCAGTGGAAACCTAAGCGTGGTGGTTGTTGTCCAGCGCCTGCAAAATTGGTTTCTCTTAATTCCAATGATGACTGAGTGTAACTTGTTGCATTGGAATTGGATGCAATTTGCCAGTCACCACTACCATTATTTGGTATGAAACCAGCAGCTGTAACCTGCGATATAACGTTACCAGAATGAACTAAGGATCTCCATGTTGTATAGGTACCGTTATTTGCGCCTGTCCCACCTTGGTAAGTTCTTGTCCAAATATTTTCATCGTAATAAGATGCTGCTATTTGAAAACCGTGGTCGTTTCCTGTATTGCTATGTCTTACATTAATTAAATTATACCAGGAGCCTCCGGGCGCATTAACTGCACCACTGCTTTGGTAAAAACCACTCGGCACAGAGTTATTAAAATTTGGTAGATCAGCAATAAGATTGGCTCCATCAAGCCAGGCTGCCGGCTTACTCGTAACAGCGCTCCATGCAGGAGTTGCGGTACCCAAAAATGCGTTTATTGCAGCGGCAGTACCTGTTCTAAGGTAATTATCTCCGGCTTTAATCATAATACCTGTTACCCCGCTTGCAACTGAGTTATCGGTAGTATTTATATAATCAGTTCCAATATATCCTGAAGGTACGTGCAATTTGAAACCAGGTGTAGTTGTTCCAATGCCTACATTTCCAGCTCCATCGATATACATTCTTGCTGTCACTCCTGCATTATCAGTATAAAAACGCAGGTCATTTAAACCAACCAATTGATCCATTCCAAAAATGCTACCCTCTCCTGCAGCAGGTGCAAGATCGAGTTTGCCTCTCGGAGCTGCAGTACCAATACCCACATTACCGGAGGCTTTAATGGTCATTGCCTCAATGGAAGTTCCTGTTAATGGATCATCACCATCTGCACGCACCCAAAATCTAAGCGCTTCAGAGGTTGTTTGAGCGTCATACCCAATAAATGCCGAATGATTTGAATCTGAAATCCCCTTAAACTGAATAGTTGGATGATTTGCATGAAATACTGCATTTCGATTATAGCTAGCAGTCATTGCAGGTCCCCCGAAAATGTGAAGAACTCCAATTGGGCTTGTTGTCGCAATGCCTACTCTGCCGCCTGTCATATACATAGTTTGAAAATATGTACCAGCGTTATCTGTTGTATTAAAAGCCATCGATCCTCCATTAGTTATAAAGCGTATATAGGATTGCCCCAATCCTGCATTTAACCTGCCAAATCCTGCAGGGGCTCCATTATTGTTGGTTACATTGGTTCCAATTCCACCTGCATCCCAAGTAATTCCTGGTTCAGATACCCATAATTGTAAGTTAACATCACCAGTTCCTCCACCATTAGCAGCTGCAGGTAATGTTAACCGTGCTTGAGTAGTTCCATGAATTCCCGCAATATTTAAAAGTGTAGCCGGTACTGTTGTACCGATCCCAACATTGCCATTATCAAAAATACTGCTATTGCCAAGTGTAGCTCCATCTGGCGTCCATTTTGGAACATAATTAAGCGTACCACTTCCTGTAACTATTCCAGCGCCTGTTCCGGAACCAGCGGAAAGATTGCCATTAAGGTCTGTTACTACAAAACGGGTGCCAGTGCCGGCCAAGTTAGGTAGTTTAATAGTTTGTGTTCCCCAACCAATATTTTCTCCTAATGTCCATACCAAATTTTGATAAGCGATTTGGCCAATGTTCTGACTTTCATCCACAGCAGTAATTGTACTTTTATCAGAGGAACGGAGAAAAATGTGCGAACCATTAGTTCCTCCATAACCATTTCTGGTATCCGTATTGCTTCCAAGCACCAAATCCGCCTCGCTGTAAGAAGCAGGGTTAGGAAAACTTGTTTTTGAACCAAAAATCTTACCGGCTTCCACATGAAGTTTTGCGCCAGGACTTATAGTTCCAATACCAACGTTACCGCCATTAAAATAGGAAGTACCACTTGAAGCAATACTTGCGCCTACAGTTCGTCCAGTATTAGGCGCTGTACCATCAAAAGTGTGCCCTGGGATGCCTATATTTAAAACAGAATTAATATTCGTTTCTATATCTGTATCTCTCCACCACATCTGCAATTTTTTATTCGTACCATCTCGTTTTTGATAACCAATACCCATGTAATAACCTGAGTTGTCGGATTCCCAAGTTAATGAATTCATAAATGGGTATCCGGGGATTATGGGGCCTATATAAGCATTTTCATCGCTCCCTGCCCCATTATCCTGAGCTAAATATGCTGTGCCAATATTTCTAAACGTTCCATTTATATCTAATTTATAGGAAGGTGCTGTTGCGCCTATACCCACATTACCATCTCCATTTATTCGCATTCTTTCAGTAAAGGTAGTACCATCATATTGTCCAAAAGTAATTTTCCCAAATTGAGCAGGAGCGGAAGTGTAAATGCTGTGTTCATAAGTGTTTCCTGCCATATCCGTACCTAAGCCCATATATGCATTAGGGTCAGCGTCTAATCCGTATGTTTGTATTCTCGGTCCTCCAGCAAAACCTCCACCAATCATTATTGCAGGAACAGCTGTGGCAGTTTTTGTGACCTGAAATTTATAAACTGGGTTTGCTGTACCAATACCTACATTACCATTGGAAGCCTTTATTCTCATTCTTTCAAGAGGTGTATTTATTACTGCACTGGTTTTGATCACAAGGTCCTGAACATCATTAGTTCCAATATAGTTAGTACCTGCCACAGTTCCAGAATTTCCTAGTAAAGACCATGCATTTAAAGCGCCATCAGCACCTGTTGCGCCTGTTGCGCCCGTGTAACCAGTTGATCCAGAACTTCCTGTTGAACCCGTATTTCCAGTCGAACCTGTATTTCCAGTAGAACCAGTACTTCCCGTCATGCCTGTGCTTCCTGTTGAGCCAGTATTTCCAGTAGAACCCGTACTTCCCGTCATGCCTGTGCTTCCTGTCGAGCCAGTATTCCCAGTTGAGCCGGTACTTCCGGTAGAACCCATACTTCCAGTTGAGCCAGTTCTTCCTGTCGAACCAGTGCTTCCTGTTGAACCAGTATTTCCTGTTGATCCAGTATTACCAGTTGAACCTGTAATCCCAGTTGAACCTGTATTTCCAGTTGACCCAGTATTTCCAGTCGATCCAGTTGAGCCTGTATTTCCGGTAGCCCCCGTACTCCCAGTTGAGCCTGTATTTCCGGTAGAACCCGTACTTCCAGTTGAGCCAGTTCTTCCTGTGGAACCAGTGCTTCCAGTTGAGCCAGTATTTCCAGTAGAACCTGTGCTTCCTGTTGAACCAGTATTCCCTGTTGATCCAGTACTTCCTGTTGATCCAGTATTACCAGTCG
>JAIOQD010000448.1 GCA_021413595.1 Bacteroidota bacterium
ACCTACCAATTTTTGTGTAGGTGGAAGTGTAACGTTGAATGCGAATACAGGTACAGGCAATACATATCAGTGGAAAAAAGATAATATCGCTATAAGTGGAGCTACTAATTCATCTTATACAGCAAGTGAATCGGGAAGTTATTCGGTTACTATAACTATTGCAGGACTGAGCAATACCTCTTTAGCAATATTAATTACTGAAAGTCCTATTCCTACAGCGATAATAACACCTGCAGGTTCTACTTCATTTATTACAGGTGGTAGTGTAGTATTGAATGCGAGTACAGGAACAGGATATATGTATCAATGGAAAAAAGATAATATAGCTATAATTGGGGCTACCAATGCATCTTATACCGCTTCAGCAGCCGGATCATATCAAGTACAAATTGATCATGGTTTATGTAATGCTTTATCGGTGGCAGTAGTAATTACAATCTTGCCAACGGCAACAATTACTCCCGCAGGTGCTACTACATTTTGCACTGGCGGCAATGTTACATTAAATGCCAATACAGGTGTAGGAAATACCTATCAATGGAAAAAATACAATATAGCTATCATTGGAGCTACTAATTCATCCTATACGGCAACAGCAACGGGGAATTATTCTGTTGTTGTAACCAACGGAGGTTTAATAAGTACATCTTCATCTATTGCAATTTCAGTTATGCCTCTTCCATTGGCAACGATCACACCTTTAGGAGCTACAACTATGTGTTCTGGTTCTGTGGGCTTGCAGGCTAATGTAGGTGCCGGATTAAATTACCAATGGCTTAAAAATAATAATCCTATTGCCGGGGCAACCAATGCATTATATTCAGCTTCATCATCGGGATCTTACCAGGTGAAAATTACTCAAGGTTCATGTATAGCTATGTCGGCAGCTACGATCGTGAAGGTTCAAAGTAGTTTATTCGCTTCTATAACGCCAGGTGGACCTACCACTTTTTGTTCGGGTGGTAAGGTAGTATTGTATGCAAGTACCTGTTCGGGGTATAATTATCAATGGAAAAAAGATGGTGTAAATATAGCAGGAGCGGTATCTTCAACCTATATTGCATCGGTATCTGGTAAGTATCAGGTAAGAATAGCTAAAAATGGAGTAAAAGACTGGTCAGCATTATTAATGGTAACAGTTAATAAATGTAAAGATGTTCTGAAAAATGAAAGTATAGGCTCGATAACCGATTCAGTTAATGATCCATCTATCGTTTCTTCGATAGAAAATTTTGAAAAAGCAGCGGAAAATAATTTTGAGATAACTGTATTTCCAAATCCTACCAATGGAAATTATATTATTGAATTGGGAGCTGAAAATTCCGAAGAAAGTGATTTTGAGATCGTAGTTACTAATACCATTGGGCAAACAATTTATCACAAACATTCTATTTTCTCAGGTAAAAAAGAAGAAATTAGATTTTCTGAAAATGATCCGGGAGGTATTTATATAGTGAATGTAAAGACGAAAAATAAAATTGCGACTAAAAAAATTATATTTAATAAATAAAGATTCATTTGTAAATCGATAAAATAAACCCCACCCTGCAAATAAAGCAGGGAGGGGTTTTTTATTGCACATTTTTATTAGAAATACAATCTTTATTATGGATCAACGTATTTACCAGTCCCAAACAATCAACTCTTTTTCTTTGGAAAATCTGCCTAAAATTTTTTTTATGGTTGCTTTTAACCTTAAAAATGTATTTTGATCCTTGATAACATAATCGAACGCTCCAAGTTTGATGCTATTGGTGGCAACTTCAGCAGACTCCATTGCCGATAGCATAATAACCTGTGTATTGGGAAGTATTTTTTTTATTTTTACTAATGTTTGAGGCCCGGTTAAAGCCTTTTTATTTGGAGTACTTAAAATATAATCTAGAATAACTACATCGGGCTTTAAAAAAAGCTTTTCAATGCACGTTTCACCTGTTAAAAACGTTTCGATTTTTAAATTAGGATTTTGTCGAAACTGAAACTCTAATGATTTCAAATACATTGCGTCATCATCAACCAGGAAGATAGTTATATCTTTCTGGTCAGGCAGAATTATATTTTTCATATTAATAATG
>JAIOQD010000449.1 GCA_021413595.1 Bacteroidota bacterium
TTTGTGTTTGTAGGGTCAATAGCAATATCATTAATGCCAAGCGTAGGAAGTGCGTCAGTATTGGTTGTCCAGCTAGCGCCTCCATCAATAGTTTTCCATAAACCACCGGAAGGTGCGCCAACAAAAATTATATTCTGATCAATTGGATGGAAGCGGATACAGCTTAAGCGGCCTGCTCCACCACCGTTTGCTGGGACGGTAAATGCACCCATTGGTGACCAGTTACCGCCAGCTTGCATAGCGCTTTTATTTGTATGATTGGAAATTAAATTTTGCAGTTCCTGATTTCCTTTTTGTATCGCAGATCTGTCCCCAGAAGGGTAAACACGTGGGTAAACATAGTTTTCCCAGCGCTTATACATAGTAATACCTCCATTTTTACCTTCGGTTTTTTTTCCAAAAATAAAAAGGTTTTTAATTTTTTCTTTTATTTTTTCTTGTTTCCAATATTTGTTAAATGAATGTTGAACATCATAAAAATTAACGGAAGGGTCTTTCATTTTGTTTACCCAATCCTGCGCAACCACTTTTTTTTCGTTCAGCAGGGCTGTCAACAATAATAAAAAAAATATTTTTCTAAGCATGGTGTTTAATTTGATACAACAATATACGATTTCTTTTTTATGAATTTTTCAGAGTGCTGAAAGAATCGTTTTCACCATTACAAAATCGTTCATAAAATAACCATTGCCTATATCAAAATCGGCTACTTCTTTAATTACAAAACCATTTTTGAAATAAAAATTTATTGCTTTATAATTCTTCCGATTTACTGTTAATTCAATGGTTTTAGGCATAGTTAGTTGTTTTAGTGCGAATTCAAATAATTCCGAACCAATTCCTTTTCTATGACTATTAATTTCAATATAAAATTTATGCAGGAAATATTTTTTTTTGTTTTTTGTACTGAAAGAAATGTAACCTATTGGTTTATCCTTAACAAACGCTAATGTAAAAATATGCCCTTCGGTCATTTCCTGCAAAAGTTTTTCTGATGAATACATTTTTTCAAGCATATAATTAATTTGCTGTAAAGAGATAATGCTGATATAATGTTTTTCCCATATTGACTTTGCTAATTGAGTAATCAGCGGAATGTCCTGTTTTGTGGCTTTTCGAAATGTTATTTCCATTATTAATAATTTGTTAATTGAATAAGAACCATTGTAAGAATACAGGTAGTGGAATGGAACGCAGTTGACGCAGATTGATTAAGATTAAAAATGATTTTTATTTTTGGTATCATAGATTTATGATTTGATAAGATTTATTTTATCTGTTTTTATCATATCTATCTGTGTAATATGCGTTCTATTTATTTTTTATTGGCAGAGAGTAAATTTTATTTTCAATTGATTTATTCTGATCCCCAATTTTTAATAATTTGCAATCCATGTTCTGACAAAATACTCTCCGGATGAAACTGTACACTACGGATATCAAGTGTTTTGTGACGTAGCGCCATTATGCTTCCTTGTTCATCAATACATGTGATCTCAAATTCTTGAGGCAAATCATTTCTATTCACTATCCATGAATGATAACGGCCTACCTTAAATTTTTTTGGAATGTTTTTAAAAAGCAGGTCATCAGCAATAATTTCAACAGGAGTAGAAACACCATGAAACACTTCATTTAAATTTGATAATGAACCTCCAAAAGCTTCTGCTATTGCTTGTTGGCCGAGACAAATTCCCAATATGCTTTTTGTATGAGCGTAAGTTTTGATCACATCCAATAATATACCTGCATCAGAAGGAATACCCGGTCCTGGTGAAAGTAAAATTTTATCAAAACGTTCAATCTCTTTTAAACTGATTTTATCATTTCGATGTATCTCAATCGCAGCATCAGTAGCCATTTGGAGGTAATGAACTAAATTATAAGTAAAGCTGTCGTAATTATCGAAAACAAGTATTTTCATTAATCATCCTCATCTCTCCAATTTATTGGGGAGTATTAGTAATACTATATTGTTTAAATCTCAACTATCACACCTCTCGTTTAAAGATGAGATTAAGGGAGAAGTATTTTATTTTTTACCAAACAACTCCTTTAATTTAGCAGTAGAACTATTCCAGTTAAAATTATTGATTGCAAATTTATAACCATTGATAGCAATTTCTCTTGCTTTTGTTTCATTCTGCAGAAGTTCAATAATGCATTTAACGTATTGTTCGGGTGTGTCAGCTACTAAAATTTGATCGTTTGGTTTTGCACCAAGTGCATTGTTGGCAAGTGTTGAAGTAACACAAGGCAATTGCATAGCCATTGCTTCTAATAATTTATTTTGTAAGCCAATGCTTATTTGCATTGGAGCTACTAATATTTTAGATTTTGCAAAATTTTCACGTATGTCAAACACCCAGCCGCTAATCTCAACCCGATCAGATTTCAATGCCATTACTTTATTATTGGGAGATGCACCAGAAATCAACAAACGAACCTTCGGTAATTTTTCCCAAACCAAGGGCATTATTTTATTAACTAGATATTCCACACTTTCCACATTTGGTGGATAGTTCATGTTCCCATTAAACAATAATTCAAATTCTTTTTCGAACGGAATGGATTTAAAATAATCGGTATCAACTCCATTAGGAATAACCTTTATCTCCTGTCTTTGAGGATGTGGAATAAAATTTTTATCCTGATCAGAAATGATTGTTTTATTATTGAAAAATTGAAACACATCATGCTCATATTTTAATAATCTATTATGTTCCAAAGCCAGTATTGGCCACATATAAAATGGATCGGTGGATTTTCTACGCTCCATTCCTTTGGAAAATACATCCATATAATCCAATGTTTTAGGGGTATTCGTATGTGGTTTTGCGTATTCTGCTGTACGAATTAGCTGGCAATAGATGTGATCCGGCTTGTGTTTTGCAATAAGTGAGTCCACTTTTTTTTGTGCCCTGTTAAAATAAAAATAACCCACCTGTAAAGGGTTTCCATTGAAAAGTGCCCGAATGAGATTAAAGAAAATGGTCAATTTTGAAAGCTTCACTATTGAGATGGCTACACAGTATTTTTTTAATTCAGCAAAGGCAAATTCATCCAGTTCACTATCATTTAAAGCAAATAAAATAACCTGATGCTTTTTTGAAAGCTGTTTTATTTGATTAAAGGCTCGCAGCTTATCGCCTTTGTCGAGCGGGTAAGGAACACGAGATAATATTACAAGTATTTTCATTGTTACGGATAACGGCCTTTACAAATTTACTGGTTACTGATAACGAATTTTTACGAATTTACGGATCTATATTTGTTAAATTCCCATTCGTTATTTGTTACGAATTTACAAATCAATATAGAAAGCAACGAACACCGATTCTTAAATTAATTTTTTATTCGTTATTTGTAATAATTTTTTGATAGAATGCTTCCAATCGTTTACAAATATCAGCATTATTGTATTGTTGTAATGCCAAAATTTTTGCATTTTTTCCGATTTCGTTATAAATTTTTTTTTCCGAAATACATTTACTGATTGCTTCTGCAAATTTACTTGCATCATCCGCAATCATACAGTTAATATT
>JAIOQD010000293.1 GCA_021413595.1 Bacteroidota bacterium
CCTTTTTTGATTCAATGCTTGTAAAAGTAACGGCTTCGGGAAGAACGCTTAAAGGAGCAAGTCAAAGGCTTCATCGCGCATTAACCGAATTCAGAATAAGAGGTGTTAAAACCAATATTCAATTTCTTGAAAATGTGATCAATCACGAGGTGTTTCAGGATGGTAATGCTACTGTTAATTTTATAGGGGAGCATCCGGAATTATTACATTTTAAAAGCGGATTGGACAGTGGTACAAAAACACTTAAATTTCTTGCAGATATTACAGTAAACGGAAATCCTGATGTAAAAATAATAGACCTCAATAAAAAATTTGAAATAGCTAAAGTGCCTGATTTTGATAGGTTACACGCAATCACGCCTGGAACAAAACAATTGTTAACAAAACTTGGGCCCGAAAATTTCGCCAAATGGCTCAAAGAAAAAAAAGAGATACAATACACCGATACCACTTTCCGTGATGCGCACCAATCGCTCCTTGCCACAAGGGTAAGAACAAAAGATATGATGGCGGTAGCAGAAGGATTCGCTTACAATCACCCTCAAACATTTTCAATGGAAGTGTGGGGAGGAGCAACATTCGATGTTGCATTAAGATTCCTTCATGAAAGCCCTTGGAAACGTTTACAACTATTACGCGAAGCAATTCCAAATGTGTTATTGCAAATGTTAATAAGAGGGTCCAATGCCATTGGATATACCGCTTATCCGGATAATCTGGTTGAAAAATTCATAGAAAAATCATGGGGACATGGAGTGGATTTATTCAGAATATTTGATTCCCTTAACTGGGTAGATAGCATGAAAGTGAGTATTAACGCTGTAAGAGAGCGTACAGGAGGACTTGCCGAAGTTTGTATCTGTTATACAGGTGATATACAGGATAAATCAAAAACAAAATATACCTTACAATATTATTTAGATCTTGCTAAGCAGCTGGAGGATGCCGGAGCTCATATTATTGGGATCAAAGATATGACCGGATTATTAAAACCTTATTCGGCAGAGTTGCTCATTACTGAACTGAAGAAGACGGTTGATTTACCAATTCACCTTCATACGCATGATACTTCTTCTATCCAGAGTGCCACTTATTTAAAAGCGATTGAAGCGGGAGTTGATGTTATTGATGTTGCGCTGGCGTCCATGTCGGGCTTAACATCACAGCCAAGTTTTAATTCATTGGTAGAAGGATTAAAAGGAACGCCTCGACATCAGGAATTTAATATGAATTCGTTGAATGAATATTCAAATTATTGGGAAACCATCAGGGAACATTATTATCCGTTTGAATCAGGCTTGAAAGCAGGCACAGCCGAAGTATATAAACATGAGATACCAGGCGGACAATATTCAAATCTTAAATCACAAGCTATATCATTAGGTTTGGGCGATAAGATGGTTGAAATAAAAAAAGCCTACGAAGATGTGAATGAACTTTTTGGCGACATTGTTAAAGTTACACCTTCCTCAAAAGTAGTTGGAGATCTTGCTCAATATATGGTTTCCAATAATTATTCAAAAGAAGATATTCTCGAAAAAGGAGATAGCATTTCGTTTCCAGAATCGGTAAAAAGTTTTTTTAAGGGTGATCTGGGGCAGCCTTTTGGTGGGTTTCCTGAACATCTTCAAAAAATGATCTTAAAAGACGAAAAGCCATATACCGAATTGCCGAATGCTCATTTGAAGCCTGTTGATTTTGAAACAGAAATGATCGCATTCCGTCAGAAATTCGACAATAACTTAAGTTTTCTGGATTTCCTGTCTTATAAATTCTATCCTAAAGTGTTTGAAGATTATTTTAAACATTTTCAAACCTATGGCAATGTTAGTCCTATTCCAAGCCTGGAGTTCTTTTATGGAATGAAGAACAATGATGAGATCATGATTGAAATTTCTCATGGAAAAAACATTATTGTAAAGCTTGAATATGTTGGAGAGCCTGATGAAAATGGAGTAAGAACCGTTTTTTTTAAGTTAAACGGACAAACCAGGGCAATTGAAATTAAAGACAAACATCTAAATATTATTAAACAAGCGAATCGGAAAGCGGCTGGCGACAATGAAGTTGGAGCACCTTTGCAAGGGATGATTTCAAAAATATTTGTGAAGGCCGGTGATGCAGTAAAAAAGAATGCTCCCTTATTTACTATTGAAGCGATGAAAATGGAAACCACTATTGTTGCAAATAACAATGCCAAAATAAAAGGAGTTCAATTGGCAGAAGGCAAAATGGTTGATGCGGATGACCTTGTGATTGAGATGGAAGCGTAATAGAATAATTGTAACTACTCAACCGATAAAAAAAACAAGTGGAACGCAGATGACGCGGATTATTTATGATTAACACAGATAAAAAAAATATTTTTTTATCATTTCTTTTATGATGAACCACGGTAAAAATCATATTGTATCATAAACAATCAGCGTCATCTGCGTTCTATTCAATTGCTAAGTAGTTGCGAATAATTTAATTTCAAGAGATGAAAAAACAAATTTCACTTTTAATCGGTGCATGTATTTTGTGGTATAGCTGTAATAATGTAGCTGTTGATAAAACAACAGATAGTGATTCATTAACCACGGCAGATACGGCCTTTGAAGTTATACCGGAAGTAACTGACGCATTAGCG
>JAIOQD010000152.1 GCA_021413595.1 Bacteroidota bacterium
AGATATAAAGTATTATTTTTGACCATTCTTTTTTTTAAGTATAAAAACACACCATTAAAAAACATTTGAAATGAGATTGAAATTTATCACATTTAAAGGAGCAATTGCAGTATTATCAGTTTCCGCATTATTAGCCTCAGGCTGTACTGGTGATGGCACAAAAAAAACAGATGAAATACCTCCTGTTGATAGTACTCAAACCGCTATTATTAGCATAAGTGGTGAAATTTTCAGTATCCCATCACCTATTCAAACTGCTCTTTTAATTAAAGGAAGCGGTGCTGGTTATAGCAAAGGAATTTTGAATGACCCTCATAAATCTACCCAGTATTCAACAAATTTCGCAAAGGCATTAAACCTTGGTATTTTTGGTGCTGACTTAGGTTACGTAACAATTTATGATCAATCACAAGATGCTATCGGTTATTTGAATGCAGCTAAAAAACTATCCGATGGGTTAGGTATATCTGCTGCATTTGATGCTGCAACAATAGAACGATTTACTAAAAATCTTGGCAACAAAGATTCTATGCTAGTTTTAGTTGGTGTGGCTTACCGCGCAAGCGATGCTTATCTAAAATCAAACGATCGTAATGATGTTAGTGGTCTTGTTCTTGCAGGTGGATGGGTTGAAAGTTTGTATTTTACTACTGACATTTACAAAACTAAGCCAAAAGAAGACGTTAAACTTAGAATTGCAGAACAAAAATTATCATTACAAAGTTTGATAAAACTATTAACACCATATTACAGCCAACCTGAATATACAAAGTTTATTGACAACCTATATGACCTTTCAACTGTTTATGATGGAGTTAATTTCAAATATACCTTTATAGCACCAACAACTGATGCTGCTAAGAAAGTAACTACCATCAACAGCACAACAGATGTAAGCATTACACCTGAACAAATTGAATCAATTACACAAAAAATCAAAGCAATCAGAAGCCAAATTATAGGGTAATAGAAAAAAATTGAAAGTTTGAAACCTTCAATTTTTTTCAGGAAATTAAAGAACTATAAATAAAAAATCAAGTAAATTAATTATAGATTATGAAAAAAGGAATTTTAAAATTAGTACTGGTAATTTCCGGGTTTGCAATACTAAACACTTCATCCGCACAAATTTCAGATACAGTTGCCAGTATATGTGCTAAACATTTTGAAAGTAAATTTATTTCTGATGGGCAACAATACCGCGCATTATTAATGAATACTGACGAAACCGCTGAATTCCACGTTACCTTATATGGTGGAACTATGTACCGTATCGCTGCATGTAGCGGATTAAATGATGGAGATCTTGTGTTTTCGGTATATGATACTGATACACAAAGAAATTTATTATTTACAAATAAAGATTTTAAAAATGCTCCTTATTGGGATTTTAAAATAAACAGTACTCTTGATTGTATCATAGAAGCTAAACTTGATAGCGAAGGATCTAAAAGTTCGGGAAGAGCAGTTGTGTTAATAGGCTTCAAACAACTTAAATAAAAATACAAAACACCTCACAAAGACATTAATTACTCAGGTATTAATGTCTTTTTTTTCCTAAAAATTGTGAATAGCACAACTTATTTTAGTGCCGTGTATTAAAAATTGGTGCTTGAAATTACCAAATAATTAATACACGATACTCAATACTTAATACTTTAAAAAAATAAATGAGTGAACGGATTTTAAAAGCCTTGATGCAAATGTTTGCAATTATTGCCAAAGTTGATGGCATTAATGATAGCGGACGGTTAATTGTGCAATCCTTTTTAAAGCAGCAGTTAAATCAAGAATCTGTTAAACAATATCTTGCAATATTTGACGAATTTTTAGAGGCTCATCACGCAGTTACCAAAAAGAAAG
>JAIOQD010000294.1 GCA_021413595.1 Bacteroidota bacterium
GTATAGGTTGGGAATATTGTTTTGCCGATAATGCTGTTTGGGGCACTTTTCCTGCTCAGTTCGCTGCCGGTGGCTTTACAGCGGTAACATCACCATCTTTCGGTCAGGCAATGTCGGCCGGAATGTATAAGCCCGAACAAAATTTTTCAAATTTTATTGGTTGTCCCATTAATGGTAACTGGTCTATAACTGTTAGGGATAATCAGGGCGTAGATGATGGTTATATTTTTGAATGGGGGATTTTCTTTAATCCGGTCATCAATCCCAATACTGAATACTATACTCCATCTATTGTTTCAGAAGGTTGGCAGGCGGATCCTACAATTATTTCCGGTCAGGGTGATACCGCTATTGTTGTACAGCCTACTGCTATTGGCCCTCATTCCTATACGTTTTCTGTTACTGATAACTTTGGTTGTAGTTATGATACTACCGTTACTATCCAAGTGGTTGGTCTAAATAATACGGGAACAATTACTGATGAAACCTGCGATTTTTCTTATCAAATCGCAAATGTTTCTGCACCCGGGAGTGTAACATGGGCAATTGTCAGTCAACCTTTAGGATCAAATATTGTTTTCGGACCCAACGTAAACGCTTTAAACCCTTTAATTACAAATGATCTACCAGGAGTTTTACAAATAACCATTACCGATAATGTTTGTAATATGACCGGCTCATATAATCTTACTTATTTAGACGATCCAAAACCTTTGGTGAGTGATACCACCCGGTGTATCAATGATCTGTTGATGCTAAGTGTAAAAGGTGGGGGAGTGGGTGCTACCTATTTGTGGAACACAGGTTCTACTGATACAGTGGCACAGGCAACAGCAAGTGGTACTTATTATGTTAATGTTACAAATGATTGTGCTACTGTTACTGATTCGGCTCAGGTTGTTTTCTTCTCCTGTGATCTGAATGTGCCAAATGTATTAACACCAAATGGAAGAGGAAGTTCATTAAATGAATTGTTTTATTTGAAAAATTTAGATTTTTATCCAAACACTTCGCTAAGTATTTTCGATAGATGGGGATTAAAATTATTTGAAACTACCGATTACAAAAACGACTGGTCTGGTGCCAAATATCAGGATGGAGTTTATTATTTTATACTCTCAGGACCAAAATTAATAGAGCCTCAAAAAGGGTTTTTCCATATTATAAGATAATACTACGTTATGGATTGTTGCGAATCTCGAATTGAATGACTGATGTTTTTCATTTGTGTAGGCTTTTCTGTTTAGAAAAGATGGAGGCTCTTCGCTCAGGATCAATTCTTCTCTGAAGAATATCAGAGGCGGTCTTTCTCTTTTAACAAAGAGAAAGCATCAATAATTCAACTTTATATAACAAATTATGAAGAGTGAGGGTACTAAAACTTAAATCTCACCTGCGCTTTGATTTCAGATTTTGTATTGCCGTTAATTTCGGTTAGTGAACCTTCACTGATAATGCTCTTGTTATCGTAGTATGTTTGTGCGTAACGTACCCATATTTCAATTCTCCGGGTAATATTATAATCAAGCATTATGTAAAATCGTGATCCTCGGTAATAATTTGATAAAATAGAATAAGCTCCGGGCATATCGCTTTCATAGGCATAAATACGGGAATCGTAACTATCCGTTTGGAAAAGAGAATAACGTAAGGTCACCGAAAGTGGCGTCCCTATTTTATTATAAGTAACATCCTGATAAGCTAAATATCCTTTTTGTGTTTTGTTATTGTCTAATTTATAATCGATCAATTCTACCCTGTTTTTTAATTTAACAGAAGGCATAATGCTGTATGAAATATTAAAACGATAATTGGTTTGATTCAATGGTACTAAGTAATCAATAATAGCATCAGTAGCGGTGGTGTTTTTTTGTTTATCACGATCACGAATACGGAAATACATATCCACCTTTTTTGAGGGAGTATAATTAACTTGTGCTACATAATCATTTCCATAAGATGGTGCATTCGCTTGGTATCTCATCCAGGGAAATTCAAAGCGATCATAATAAGCAGTAAGTGTTATTGTGCTAGTAGGTTTGGCAGCAATTCCGATATAGGTTCCTTTTTCGTTAGCAGCAATAGTGTTTTCAGCAAATCCATTACTTAATAAATTTTGATAATTACGTTGGTAATTACGATGCAAAAGTGTAAATGATAATCGTGGATCAAGACTTATTATCATACCATTTAAGAAAGCCATACCTCCATTTTGGCTTCTTGCTTCTTAACCGAAAAAATTGAAGTTCCTGAAAATATAATTATAATCAAAACCGATATTAAAATTTTGCGTTGATGAAAATTCAAATTGGTTATAATAAGTTAAAGCACGATTAAATTTTTTATCTAAATTATAGTTAACAGCTGTAACGCCCATACTTAATCTTCGTCCCTTGTATGCGAGATTTCCACCGTAAATGGTTTGAGTTATTGTATGTTTATCAGCCAATTCACTTGATGAGGAATGATATCCTGTTTCCTGCAAAGAGGATATAGCAGCAATTTCACCACTTTCTAATGTATCGGAAACGTTTGCATCAATTTTTTTACGGGAATAAAATGCTGTTGCTTCAAACTTTTTAAATCCAACAGTAGCTGCAGTTCCACGTAAGAACCTGTTTTCATCCACAGAGGTGTAAGGACGGATCCCGGCTGCCGATTTTTTACCACTCATGATATCAGCACTTTTACCAAAAGCTAATCCACTCCAGCAGGTTAAACCTTGTCCGAAAGTGGCTTGATAGTCGCCAATGGCGAGTGCTTTAACAAATCGGATATTCTTTAAAAATAAGTGAGCAGAATAAAAATCAAAACCATTGCCTTGGTTTCCGTTCAATGATTTTTCGTACCAATCATATTTGAATTTTTGTTTGTTTTTGAATAACAATTCCCCCTGATCTTTTTCGGCTGTTATTCCCCAACTTACATTTGTTCCATACGTAAAGCGATAACGGGCATATAATCTTTGCGGGCTTCCGATATAGCGTGAGTTTGGGCTTTTATATAAAGCAGCGCTATCAATTGTTGAAAAACCTGTTTGTTTTTCAAGCGTTTGTGCAAAACGGATCTGAACTACATTTTGGCCGTTCCGGAACATTTCTTCTATGCCGAAATGCGCAGAAGTAAAGTTATCCGTAACACGAACATAGGGTAATATTTTTTTTATGGTTTGCATATCAAAACCATTTATACTTTGCAATTCATAGATGGTGATCAGCTTACCATTTTTATCGATGTGCCTGAGGAGATAATTGATTTGAATATCATTCAAAAAGGTAAGTTGTTGTAATTCTTCTTTGTTAGTGTTATTAAGATTGATAGGGTGCTCTTTATAATAAATTAAGCCTTCCAGAAGATTGGTA
>JAIOQD010000295.1 GCA_021413595.1 Bacteroidota bacterium
AAATCAAATTTTAACAATTTTACAATATTGCAGTTGGCAATTTAACAATTGTGAATTAAATTATTCTATTTTTTATCTTTTTGATTCGTATATTTTTCAGGAAAGTTAATCATGTGACCAAGTAATTTTCCAATCTCCTCGCTTTGCTTTAGTAATTCACCATAATTTTTTTTATCAATATATTCACAAGCAAGAGCAAAATCGAACCAAACCTGGGTTTCGCTATTCTCCATATCGGCATCACTTGTTTTACTTACAAAATGAGCCTGATATTGTCTCTTTCTATAACCTTCTCCAATACTGGAACAAACCGAACGAGAACTCCTGCGAATTTGAGATGTTAAACCGTATTTTTCTTCAGCAGGAAATTTTTTTGATGTATTGAAAATTTGCATTGCAAGAGCAAATGCCTTTTTATAAACTGTTAATTCTCTATAATTATCAATTGCCATTTTTTATCAATTTACCAATTATTCAGTAGGCAATTATTTCCATTTAACACCTATGTCTATTGATTATTCCCTTTTAATTGCTTATTGATAAATTGCTCAATTGTTTAATTATTTTCTTAATTGCCTACTGCTAAATTGACCAATTGTTTAATTACTATTAAATTGCCTACTGCACAATTGCAAAATCGCCCAATTATTTTTTAAGCAGTTCATCAATACGCATTGCATAATCCAAAGAATCGTCAAGAAAAAATACGAGATTAGGTATAATCCGCACTTGCTTTTTGATCCTGCCTGACAGTTTTATTCTAATGTCTTTGGTATGCACCTGAATTAGTTTTAATAATTCTTTGGTATCCGGAACATTAAATAAACTTACGTAAACTTTTGCGATCCCCAGATCGGGACTTACCCTAACCTGTGTAACGGTGATCAATGCATTACCAAACAAAAGGCGTGTTTCTCGCTGAAAAATTTCACCAAGTTCTTTTTGTATTAATCGTGATACTTTTAACTGACGTGTTGAGTCCATTGTGGGAAAATATAATTTTATACTTCAAAGAAGAACAAAATTAACAATTAACAGCGACAAAGCTTATATTTGCGGCATGAAAAATATTTTTGGTGTACTCCAATATATAAAGGGGTACTGGCGCTATGCCTTTTTTAATATTACATTCAATATTCTGTCGGCCGGTTTTTCTTTGTTTTCTATTGCTATGTTGTTCCCTTTTTTGCAGGTTTTGTTTTCTGACGACAGCAAAAAAATGGAAGAACTTCAGAAAATGGCAAAGCCCGAATTTCACCTTTCCTCCTCCTCTATCATTGATAATGTAAATTACATTTTAGCTAAGGATATTGAGGCACATAGCCAAATGCACGCCCTGGTTGGTATTTGTATATTTATAATCATCACCATATTCTTCAAAAATTTGTTCCGTTATTTAGGAATGTTCTTTATTGCTCCTATCAGAAACGGTGTAGTAAAAGACATGCGTAATAACCTGTTTCAAAAAATATTGGTATTACCGCTAAGCTATTATTCCGATGAGCGTAAAGGAGATATCATGTCCCGCATGACATCTGATGTTCGGGAGATAGAATGGAGCATAATGAGTTCATTAGAGATGATCTTTCGTGAACCGGTTACTATTGTTATTTCCTTAGTATTTATGTTTTTGATGAGCTGGGAGCTAACGGCAATGGCATTGATATTATTGCCAATTGCGGGAATTGTGATAGGAAGGATCGGAAAATCACTTAGGCGCACTTCTACTGAAGAAAAGGAAAAAACCGGCACATTAATGTCCATTATGGATGAGACATTAGGTGGATTACGCATTATTAAAGCTTTTAATGCAGAAAATAATGTAAAACAAAAATTTGTAAAAGTGAACAATGCCTATACCAACCTGATGGTAAAGGTGTACCGCAGAGTTGATCTGTCGTCCCCATTAAGTGAATTTATGGGAATAACCGTATTTGTTACCATTTTATACGTAGGAGGCCAAATGGTGCTTGGGGACTATCCTACTATGAGTGGGGCTGTTTTTATTACTTATCTTGCCCTGTTTTCGCAATTGATAGCACCTGCAAAATCGTTTACTACTGCTTACTATAACATTCAAAAAGGATTGGCTTCTGCCGAAAGGGTTAATAAAATACTGAATGCAGATGTAACCATTAAAGATCCGGTGAATCCTGTTAAAATTAACAGTTTCGAAAAAGTGATCGAGTATAAAAATGTATCATTTGCTTACCGGGAAAAGGAAGCTGGATGGGTATTAAATACTATAAACTTAAAAATCGAAAAAGGGAAGACCATCGCTTTGGTTGGGCAATCGGGTTCAGGAAAAACCACAATGGCAGATATGTTGCCACGTTTTTATGACCCAACCCAAGGTGAAATTTTAATTGACGGAGTTTCAATAAAAGAGGCTAAACTTACTGATGTGCGTGCCTTGATGGGTATTGTAACGCAGGAGTCAATTTTATTTAATGATACTATATTTAATAACATTGCCTTTGGTATTGAAAACGTTACTGAAGAACAAGTAATGGAAGCTGCGAAAATTGCGAATGCACATGAATTTATTTCAGAAATGTCGCTTGGTTACCATACAAATATTGGTGACAGAGGCAGCAAGTTATCCGGTGGACAGCGCCAAAGGGTAAGCATTGCAAGAGCCGTATTAAAAAACCCTCCTATATTGATATTGGACGAAGCAACATCTGCCCTCGATACCGAAAGCGAACGCTTGGTGCAGGATGCTTTAAACAAGCTGATGAAAAACCGAACATCCGTGGTGATTGCTCACCGTTTATCCACCATCCAACATGCCGATGAAATAATTGTGATGCAAAAAGGTGAAATAATTGAACGTGGTACCCATACCGATCTAATTGCTAAAAATGGCGCTTATCGTAAGTTGCATGAATTGCAGTCGTTTATATAATTATTGGTTGCTATGTTTTCAAAACATGACCATTTTTACCCTGCCTGTCGTGAAAAATGCGAGCCAATTTTGTCGCACATGCTTCAAAACATTGAAATGGATGAAAAACCTGAATAATTTTGGCTGATGTAATAAATTTCAGAATTTGAACATTAATCCGATAAAAAATGACATTTTCAAAAAGCATTAAACGCGAAATAGAGGTTGCTTTTTCAAAACATTCCCAACCCTTTTGGTTCAGGATTTTGAAGTATATTTTATTAGCCGGTTTTATTTATTTTTTTAGGGGAAGCGAATTACTTTGGATCATTTTACTCATTGTCTTTGTTTTTGCTATGTCGTTACATTTTTGGTATCGCTATAAAACCAAGGCCTGGACAAAAAGTTATGGCTTATGGGATTATGACAAAAACAAACCAAAAGAATAAATGATCTTAAACCTAAATTGTATTCCCTACCCTCTCAAAAACCAAAATTATTTGACTAATCACGAACGAATCTTAAGCCGCAATAATTTTGCGGCTTGTAATACCAATGCTTAGTAATATTAGTCCAATAGTTTTATTGAATAATAAATATTTAAACCACATAGATTCATAGTCAAATAAGGTACGAATTTTACATAGGATCGCTTCAAACATAGCCCCTATGCTAAAAATTTATTTCCTATACGTACCTTCAAAATCTATGATTCTATGTGGTTCAAGATTGGTATATTTAAATTAAGTAATGGTATAAACTGAATAGACTAATTCGTATATTCGTACGAATTAGTCGTAGTAAAACCATGGAAGAAGAAATCAAAAATGCAATAGAGGTGCTTCGTAAAGGAGGTGTGATACTTTATCCTACTGATACTGTTTGGGGCATTGGATGCGATGCGCGTAACAAAGAAGCTGTTGCAAAAGTATTTAAAATAAAAGAACGTGCTGAATATAAAAGCATGGTGATATTGGTATGTAATGAAACCATGATCAACCGCCATGTAAAAGAAGTACCGGAAGTTACCTGGGAATTATTAGAATCAGCAGAAGAGCCACTAACTATTATTTATCCAGATGGTAGAATGCTTGCAGAAAAGCTAATTGCGGCAGATGGGAGTATTGGTATCCGTTTAGTAAAAGACGATTTTTGTAATACCTTGATCCATAAATTTGGTAAACCACTTGTTTCAACTTCTGCAAACATAAGCGGAGAAACAACTCCAACGTCATTTAGTGATATCAAAATCGATATTCTAAACAAGGTGGATTATATTGTAAATTTCCGTCAGGAAGAAACTAATAATACAAAACCATCTTCCATTATTAAAGTGGCTTTGAATGGCGAAATTAAAATAATCAGAAAATAGGGGTTACTAATAACTAATAAAAAACGAATTTACGAAACTCTGTGTTCGTCCTGTTTCGTATATTCGTGATCATTCGTTTATTCGTAACCAATAAATTAAAAAAAATGAAAAGTCTATTCAATAAAGCCGATAATCAGGAAATACTTAACCGGATAAATACACTTACCTCACAATCTCAAGCTCAGTGGGGGAAAATGAATGTTTCACAAATGCTTGCCCATTGCCAGGAACCTCTGTTGGTTGCTTATGGTGATCTAAAACTAAAACGTGGATTGATGGCAGTATTATTTGGAAGCATGTACAAGAAAAAACTGACAAAGGATGAAACGCCATTTAGTCGTAATCTCCCAACAGATAAAGCGTTTATAGTTGTGGATCAACGGGAATTTGAAAAGGAAACCAGCAAGCTGATCAGCGTGGTTAA
>JAIOQD010000395.1 GCA_021413595.1 Bacteroidota bacterium
ACGTGTTGCCAATTACACCATCGGACAATTTACTCTTCTATGAAGAGTTGGGGTTGCAAAACTAATAAATATATTTTTAAGAGCAACAGAAATCTTATGTTTTTTTAAATATTTCCAATCAATTATTTTTCTAAATTCGCATCCCGATAGCTTCCGGCACTAAAAAAGAGAACAGGTTTACAAATAAAACTTTTAAATATATATGAATAGTACTTCTAATTATCAACGCTTTAACAACATCATTGGTTGGTTTGTTTTTGCAATTGCGGCATTTGTTTTCTTAAGTACGATGGAGGCTACCGCATCATTTTGGGATTGTGGTGAATATATCGCTTGTGCTTATAAATTGGAAGTTGGACATCCTCCGGGGGCTCCTGTGTTCTTATTGATCGGCCGTTTCTTTAGTTTGTTCGCTTTTGGTGATACTGCTAAGGTTGGAATGATGATTAATGCGGTATCGGCATTATCCAGTGCATTCTCTGTTTTGTTTTTATTTTGGTCTATCACTGCTCTTGCACGTAAGATCATGGATAAAAAGGGGGATTTAACAACAGGTAGAATGTATGCAATATTCGGAGCAGGTGCTGTTGGCGGATTGGCATACACGTTTACTGATTCTTTTTGGTTTTCGGCTGTTGAAGGGGAGGTATATGCAATGTCGAGTTTCTTTACTGCTATTGTGTTTTGGGCTATTTTAAAGTGGGAACGTGAAGCTGATAATCCTCATGCCGACCGCTGGATCATATTAATAGCCTATTTGATCGGACTTTCAATTGGTGTCCATTTATTGAATTTATTGGCCATCCCGGCAATTGTATTTATTTATTATTTTAAAAAGAGCGAGACAGTAACCCGCAAAGGTTTAATTATTACTTCTGCTTTAGCCGTTTTGATTCTAGGTGGGATACAAGGTGGTATTATTCCAATGATCGTGAAGCTAGCCGCTAAAATAGAGTTGTTTGCAGTTAATACATTGGGTATGCCATTTAACAGCGGAACTATTATTTATGCTGTATTACTTATCGGAGGTATTGTTTTCGGATTGCGTTACACGGCTCAAAAAGTAAAACCTATTTTAAACACAGTAATACTTTGTTTTACAGTAATTTTAATTGGTTATTCGTCCTTTTTGATCTTGGTGATACGTTCTCAGGCAAATACGCCAATGGATGAAAATAACCCAGAAAATGCGGTAAATTTGTTGTCTTATCTGAATCGTGAGCAATACGTGTGGAGCAGCCAATCCAATCACATTGCCGGGTATAAGAACTGGACGGATCCACGAAAATACAAACATATCAATATCACCGATCCACAAACGGGAGAACCTACAACAGTTGATAAACCTACATTTTCTCAAAACTTAGGTTTTTTCTTCAACTATCAGATGGGACAAATGTATGTGCGTTATTTTTTATGGAATTTCGTTGGCCGACAAAATGATATTCAAGGACATGGAAATAATTCCGATGGTAACTGGATCAGTGGTATTTCAGGATTAGATGAGTCCCGATTAGGTCCACAAGTTGGCTTGCCGGATGGGGCAGATAATAACAAAGCAAAAAATGCTTTTTACGGACTTCCTTTTATATTAGGGTTAATTGGATTGTTTTACCACATCAAAAAAGATAATAAAAATGCTGCTGTAGTTGGTATGTTGTTTTTCTTTACTGGAATAGCCATTGTAATTTATTTGAATCAAAAGCCTTTCGAACCGCGTGAAAGAGATTACGCGTATGCCGGTTCTTTTTATGCATTTGCTTTCTGGATCGGATTAGGTGTATTGGCAATCTATGATTTCTTGGAAAAGAAAATGAACCAGACAACCAGTGCACTTGCAGCTACGGCAGTTTGTTTACTTGCTGTGCCAACTATCATGGCAAAAGAAGGATGGGATGATCACGATCGTTCAAACCGTACCATAGCACGTGATTTTGCGGCTAATTATTTGAATTCTTGTGCACCAAACGCAATTCTGTTTACAAATGGCGATAATGATACATTCCCTCTTTGGTATGCACAAGAGGTGGAAGGCATACGTACGGATGTGCGCGTGATCTGTCTTGAACTTTTGAATACTGATTGGTATATTGACCAAATGGTTCATAAAGCGTATGATTCGGAACCTGTTCCTTTTTCATTGAGAAGAGATCAATACCGCCAGGGAACACGTGATGTAGTACTTTTTCATGATTATCACGAAACTAAGGTTCAGGGATTTATTCCGGTAAAGGATCTTATGGATTTTGTTAAGATGGATGACAAAGATCACACAGTGCAGGTAGCTAGAGATACCTACTACAATTATTTCCCAACCAAAAACATGCGTATTCCTGTTGAT
>JAIOQD010000396.1 GCA_021413595.1 Bacteroidota bacterium
TCCGGTTGGTGATTCAACAAAAGCACCTAAACTACCCAATTTCTCAGTTGGTTCTCAATTAGGAAAACCCGACTTAGTAATTAAGCTGCGTGATCGTTATAAAATAAAGGGAAATGGGAAAGACCTTTTTCTATTGATGCGGGTGCCTTATCAAATACCAAAAGATACATTTATAAGTGCTATAGAAATTGTTCCTGGTAACCGTAAACTTGTGCATCATGTTAATGCACAACTTTTAAGTTATGAGTTTGATAAAAAGAAAGATGTGTTTAAAGGCAATACTGTTGTTGACCTAGAAACGATTCCCGATAAATTAAAAGCTTATGCAGCAATTGATTTACCTAATGATGATGGATTAACCTATCCAACACTTACACAATCGGTAGCTAATTATTTACCGGGTGTAACACCTCCAATTTATCCCAATGGAATTGGGGGTTTTAAAATGGTACGGAAAGGTGCAATTTTTTTGAAAGATATACATTATGGCCCTTCAAGAGTTGATACAAGCGATCAAACTGTATTCAATGTGTTTTATGCAAAACAAGCTCCAAGTCGCCCCACACAAGAGTTTCAGATGGGAACATTTGGCGTTTCACCAACAGTACCCACTTTAGTGATTCCTCCTGACACAGTAATAACATTCCATTCGGATTACACTTTGCCTTTTGATATTTCTATTTTGACAATAAATCCGCATATGCACTTGTTGGGAAAACAATTTATAGCGTTTGCTGTTACTCAACAAGGGGATACAATTCCATTGATACGAATCAAGAAATGGGATTTTCGATGGCAATATTTTTATACGTTTAAAAAAATGCTAAAAATCCCACGTGGCGCGACTATCCATATAGAAGGGGTATATGATAATACCCGCCACAATCCAAACAATCCCTTCAGCCCACCGCGCTTGGTTGCCGAACGGGAAGGAAGTATGCGTACGAGTGATGAAATGTTTCAATTTATTATTACCTATATGCCCTATCAGCAGGGGGATGAAAACATAAGCCTTGAAAATTCTGTTATTGGAAAATAATGAATATTGAGCTCCTCAAAAAAAATTTACACAAATGGTACGAATTATTTTTTCAACATTACCTAATATATTTTATTCCAATACGTTAATGGATAAGAAACCTGACAGGTTTAGCGGCCTTTAAAATTGAAATTACTGGATTAATTTGTAACAAGGGATGGTATCAAATATATTTTTAAGGGGAGAGTGGATTCCATCATGGGAAAACGACAACAAAAAAACACAAAATTTCCATTTGCTTGCCATTACTGAATCGGAATAAGAATTATTTATTATTCTTTTAACATTTTTAAACAATTTCTTCGACAAGGAAACTTTTAATTCAAAAATAGTTTCCGTAGTTTTGTTATACCAAAATGAAATATAAAATAGTCCTTTTAAAAGCCTCTGCCAAGCCCTCTCCTTGAAAAAGGCGAGGGTTGATTGGTCTATTTTATATTTCATTTTGGTATTATCACTTAAAAATCTAAATAAATGCCATTAAGTATTCGTGTTTTCATTATCGGCTTATTATTACTGCTTGTTGATTGGTATTTTTATCAAGCAATTGTTACTGTTTTAAAAGAAAGTTCAGTATTCAGAAAATCTGCTTCGGCCTATATTTACTGGGGCTTTACAATCATTACGTTTTTACTTTTTTTAACCCCATCGTTCATTTCCCTTGCCGATTGGCCAAAATACATTCGTGTGTATTTATTTGCATTAGTAATAATGGTGGCTATTTCAAAAATAATTGGTTCATTGTTTCTTGCAACGGACGATATAATTCGCTTATTTCGTTGGATTGGAAGCTATTTTACTACAAAATCAGAAATTGTAGTGGAAAATGCACACCATATTTCTCGTTTGAAATTTTTAAGTCAAATTGCTCTTGGAATGACAGCATTACCACTTGCCGGTTTCATATACGGAATGGTGAAAGGAGCCTTCGATTATAAGGTACATCCAATCAAAGTGACTTTGCCCAATCTCCCATCTTCCTTTAATGGTTTGAAAATAATCCAAATTTCAGATATTCATTCCGGAAGTTTTGTTTCTACTGCACATTTAGAAGAAGCTGTAAAAATTATTGAGAGAGAAAAGCCTGATCTTATTTTTTTTACCGGAGATCTGGTGAATGACAGGGCATCAGAAACCGACCTGTATATTGAAGTATTGAGTAAGATCAAGGCTCCCCTTGGCGTTTTTAGCACCCTTGGCAATCATGATTATGGTGATTATGTTTCCTGGGCAAGCGAAGAAGCGAAGATTGAAAATTTAAATAATCTTAAAAATGTTCATGAACAAGTAGGCTGGAAATTATTAATGAATGAACATATTCCTATAAAAATAGGTGACGATGAAATAGCAATTATAGGTATTGAAAATTGGGGGGGGAGTTTCCATTTTCCAAAATATGGCGATTTGAAAAAAGCCCATTCAGGAACTGAAAAATATCCTGTTAAACTGCTACTTTCCCATGATCCTTCGCACTGGGATATACAAGTTAAAGAAGATTATAAAGACATTGATATCACCTTCAGCGGCCATACACATGGTGGTCAATTTGGCATTGAAATACCCGGGTTTAGGTGGAGTCCTTCTCAATATGCCTATAAACAATGGGCTGGTTTATATACTCAAGAGAATCAACATTTATATGTCAACCGTGGCTTAGGCTTTTTGGGATATCCGGGACGAGTGGGTATATCGCCAGAAATAACTGTTATGGAGCTTTATAATTCTTAAATTTTGAACTATAGAATTTTGTTTTAATAAATGGTATTTTTTTTCGTCCGGTTATTTGGGCCTGCCCCTTTGGGTCGGGCTTGGAGTTTATCCTGAGCGAAGTCAAAGGGCTTCAATCTTTTCCGCGGAATTGATCCAGAGCCTGACGAAGGAATCCCTCACGCAAACCATGCTAAACATACGAATGCATCTTTAAAACAATATATTTCAAATTAATTAACAAATCAAAAATTATTAAATGGCTGATGCACTAAAAGAAATGTTCAATAAAAAATTCTATGAGCAATTGGCTCTTGAGTTTAGTAAGGTCGATAAGAATTTCCATCCCGAGAAATTTGTAAAAGATGTTTCAAAAAATAGTGAGCAGCTTTCCTTAAATGAGCGGATGCGTAATACTTCTATAGTATTAAAAAAATATTTACCCTCCGATTATAAAAGATCTCTTGAAGTACTATTTAAAGTAATACCGAATATAAAAAAAGATTACACCTCTCTTGTATTTCCTGATTTTGTTGGGTTATACGGACAGGATGACTTCAATAGTTCAATGGATGCATTAAAATATTTTACTCAATTTGGCTCTTCAGAATTTGCCATACGTGAATTTTTAAAACGAGATTTTAATAAAACTATTAAAGTGATGAATGGTTGGGCCGAAGATAAAAACCCTCATGTAAGACGCTTGGCTTCGGAAGGTTGCAGACCACGTTTACCTTGGTCGTTCAGGCTTGACGAAGTAATTAAAAACCCCAAAGTTACACTATCGATCCTTGAAAAATTAAAGGCTGATGAAGAGCTGTATGTAAAAAAATCAGTTGCAAATCATTTGAATGATATTTCAAAAGACAATACTGATTGGATGCTTAAAGTTTTAAGCGGCTGGGATAAAACCAATGCGAATACCTATTGGATAATCAAACACGCCAGCAGAACGCTTATAAAAAAAGGAAACACTCAATCTCTTTCACTTTTCGATTTCGAAAAAAATGTAAAAGTAAATGTTACTAATTTTAAGCTAAACACATCAAAATTAAGTTTGGGTGAAGCCCTGCAATTTGACTTGGATATTAATTCCGAAAAATCAAAATCGCAAAAATTAGTCATTGATTTTGCAATTCATTATGTTAAAAAATCAGGAGCGCTATCACCTAAAATGTTTAAATTAAAAGAGATTGATCTGAAACCGAAGCAAATCGTTCATATTTCTAAGAAGCATCGTTTTCAGGACTTTTCAACTCGTAAGCATTATTCCGGAAAACATATAATTGAGATATTTATTAATGGTGAATCCGTTCATAAAAAACAATTTGAACTTAGTGGTTGTTAATTATTTCTTGTTTCTAGCTTACCGTGAATTAATTTCTTTTTTTTGAAGTTTAGGAACTGTACTTAAAGTATTCTTCTATTTTTACGTCTTCAAATACAATTGAACGTGAAATCAAAATTTTTCCAACTACTTCAATACTTTATTTTACTTAGCATTGGTTTAGGGCTATCCTGGCTCTTTTTTAAAGGTCTGAATTTTGATGATCTTAAACAAGTGATCAATACCGGGAATTTTTACTGGTGCTATCTGGTACTGCTTGTATCGATAATGGTTTATGTTTTCAGGGTATTACGGTGGCAAATGCTAATAAAATCAATAGGCTACGAAACGAAATTCAGAAATGCCTTTGCTGCTTTATCCATTGGATATTTTGTCAATTTTGCAGTACCACGTTTGGGCGAAATTACTCGATGCTTATCAGTAAAAAAACAGGACAAGATTCCTTTTATGCAACTACTAGGGACAGTTATTATTGAGCGGGTAATTGATATTATCTGTTTGCTAATTGTACTATTGCTCACATTACTATTACAGTTTAATCAAATCATAGATTTCTTTAACGTAAATGTTTTTAAACCGATATACAATGGCATTATTAGCAAAATTATAGCTGGTAATAGTATCGTTTTAATTATAGTTGTAGCTGCACTATTAATTACATCAATTCTATTTTTATATTTCAGTAAAGCAATTCTCAAAAAAACGCCTCAATTCATTTTACAATTTATTCATGGCTTAAAGGAAGGAGTAACCAGTGTTTCCAAACTTAAACAAAAAAGACTTTTTATTCTTTATACTTTTTTAATTTGGGTATGCTATTATCTAATGACCTATTTCTGGTTCTTTGTTTTTGAAGAAACTTCCATTTTAACTTGGGGAGCTTGTCTCACTATTTTGAGTATTGGAACAATTGGGCGCTCTGTCCCTATTCAAGGAGGAGGAATGGGGGCATACCATTTTTTAGTAGGACAAGTAGTACTTCTTTATGGTGTTACCGGGGTAGTTGGAAAAACGTTAGCAACACTTATCCATGCTGGACAAACAGTTTTCACCTTCGCAATGGGGCTGGTAGGCTTAATTATTTTCTTTGTGGGTTATTGGAGAAGGAAGTAAAAAAATAAGATTTTACTGTTTAAAAAGATAAAAAAAATCCCCGATCAAAAATCGGGGATTTTTTTTATTTATTCTGGAGTTTTTACAGAATCTAATGCATCTTTCATTTGATTAGACAATGAATCTAAACCTTGTTCCATTCCTTTTTGGAAGGTTTCCATAAATTGACCACCTAAACCTGATTTTTCAAATTCAGTTTGCGCCTTTTTAACACCAATTACTGTACTAACAGCCAAACTAGATGCAATCAAACCAATTATTAAACCTGCAATTGCCATACCTTTTTTCCCGCCACCTTTATTTGCTTTCATAAGGCCAAGGATACTGAATACTAAACCAAGTAAACTTACAATTAGCCAAAAACCAGACAATCCCATTCCTCCACCAAATGCAGCAGAGAAAACTGCAGCAGCAGAAATTGGCATCCATAAAACTAATGCTACAAGAGATATTACGAATCCCGCAACTGCTAAACCTTTTCCAGCCTTAGTTGGCGTGTTCGAATTTTGTGTGTTTGTTTCTTCCATGTTTTTTTAATTTTTTTTAGATGTTATGTTTGTATTGTTTTTATGAAAGGCAAATAAACACAAAAATCTGTGTTATTAAAATTTAGTTCCTATGTTTTATCAACAATTTACTGATACTTAACTATTTAAAAATTATAACTATTACTTCATGAATTTTAAATTAACAGCATATAAAAGAATAAAACTAGCCGTAAGAAATATACCTGCCCAACTGATTGCCATATCAAACATTAACATGGGGGCAAATAGCAATCCTAAATTAGATAAGGCATAAAAATGAAATCCAATTTTTTTTAATTTCCACATAAAAAAAACTCCCACTAAAGAACACATTGCAAATGCAAATGTAACTAAGTAGTACCCCCACCCGGCTTGTAGCAACATTACTGTTTCTTCCATAAGAGTTTCATCATAATTAGGAGATTTTTTCAAAAACTCAATCATTACATCCGAAAACATTGGTGTGATCAGTGCCGAAAGACTCCCTAATCCTCCAGAAATAAAACTTAATATACATAATATGGTTAAAAAATTGGGACGTTTTAGAACCTCATTACCATTTGCTATTTCTTCTGTTTCCATTTTTTGTTTGTGTAGATTATTTTTATGAGAGTAATTTATTATTACTCCATTTATTAAAATTATTTGATTGGTTTTCGTTTACTGATGACATTTTTTTGATACCAGCTATTTTGTAATAGCTATTGGGTCGAGGAATTATTTCCCTTTGATTGATGATTCCATTGCTGGCAATAATCAACGATAATGGTTTATTTCCAAAATAATTGCACCATTCTGAAAAATTAGTTCCCGATGAATCGGTTTTTATTTGAATACCATTTATGGCAATAATCTCATCGTTTATAGAAACACCTGAAATGTCTGCAACTGAATTTGGATAAACAGCAGTTATTTTACAAGCACCATTTACTTCCGCCACTCTAATTCCAATGCTATGTTCATGAAATTTTGTTGAGGGACCAAGGATTAAATCACAACCGATGAATTCCATTGCTTCACGCAACATAGGCTCATAATCAGAAGCAGCATTAATATAATTATCATAAATTACATCATAGGAACTATTTGCAAAATGCTCCACTATTCCTTTGTAATCTAATCCAGTATAACCTTTACCTTTTAGGCCAAATTCCCTATATAAATAACGCATCACATCATCTAATGACCTTTCATTGTTTGAATTTTTACGGATGAAAATATCCGTAACAAAAGCTAATAAACAGCCTTCATCATAAATAGATGTTTTACGATTAGGAACCCCGGGAGAATAGCCATCCAGCCAGGTATCGAACGAGGCATCTGCAACAGAAAGATTAAACCGACCAAAATTATCAATATGTTTTTGCAAGCGTTCAGCAAAGGTTTGAAAGTATTGCTGTTCATTAAATACACCCGAACGTAATAAAATATAATCGCCATAATAGGTAGTAATACCCTCACAAACATATCCCAGTTTTGAATAATTTTCTTTCGAATAATCATAAGGATGCATTTCAACAGGACGAATAGTTTTAATATTCCAGGCATGAAACAATTCATGGGAACTTACACCTAATAAATCTTCATACAAATCACCCTTCATTAAATTACAACCAGGTCCGAGAGCAATAACAGTAGAGGTTGTATGCTCCACGCCATGATAGGTTCTGAAAGGAAGTATCTGAAATAAAAAATGATATTTTTTGCTTGGAAAATCATTCATAATAAGCAGCTGCTCATTTATAAACTTCATAAAATCACTTATAAGCTTCGCCCAGTCTGGTTTACACTCCCCTTGAAACCAAAAATTAAATTCTATACCAAAACAAATAAATATATTATGCTGAAGGGTATTACTTGCAATAAAAGGCGAATCGGCAAGTTCATGAAAGTCCTTAAAAATAAAAACATTTTCTCCTGTTTTATTTTCATCTTTTTCATTTGGCAGAAAAACAGATTGTGTCTGTCCGCAAGCAACCTTATAGTCAATTGGTAATTGTAAAATTAATTCACAGCCCTCATCCATCCTGTTTGGTATGTAAACACAGCAATTCACAGGATTCATATATAATTGTGAGCTATCTAAAAAAGTAGAACCTGCATTGAGTTCGGCTGCGTAATAATTATATCTGATATGGATTGATGAAACACCGGTTGTTTGTACTTTCCAACTGTCCTTTGTAATTTTTTCGCTTTTCAAAGTATTTCCATCTTTATCAAAAGCCGCCCATTTCTGTATGTTTTTTGCAAAATTCCCTAACTCATAACGCCCCGGTCGCCATGCAGGTAATTGAATCAATAATTCATCTTGACTTATTGATTCAGCAATGAATTCAATATCGATATAATGATTATTAGATTTGGAATAGGAAATAATGTATTTCATAAAAAGATGTTAAATGAATGATTGCGAATTTAAGAAGATTTTATTTTATAGAGATTTACATAGCTTATTAAAATATGAATTGAGAATAAGATATTTTCTATACCGTTTATTCAGCATTAAATTTTGTTTATTTTCATTTACTATTTTATTTCTTAAAAAAAATGGTTGCCGTTTCATTTTTTTATATTAGTTTTGCCTTACAAATGGAAACAACTAAAATAGTAATATCTCTCCTAAATGTGTGTTGTTGTGCTTCACTTGCTTCAAAAGCAAAGAGGTGCTGTCGTTTCGTATAATTTCAACAAAAAATAATACAAAACCATATAAAAAGCCCCTCGATTAATAACGAGGGTTTTTTTTTATCTAAAAAATTTTCAAATACAATGAACAAATTAATTAACCATATTCTTGAAAGAAATCAGAAATCGAGAACAGCATTCCCAAACAAGAAACAGGCTGTGAAATTTATTGAACAACTTTTTGACACGATGTATATAAATACAGATAACAAATATGATTCAATTGCAGCTTTTGAAACTGAATTCAGCAAATTAGGAAAATTATTTAATTCGCTGATTGGTAATATTAAATTTAATGAAGAAGATACACACAATTGGAAAGTATTTTCAGATGATTTATTTAAATTATACCAAACAGGAATGAAAGATGCAGAAGCAATTTTTCTTACTGACCCTGCCGCTAATTCTTTAGAAGAAGTAACTCACACATATCCTGGATTTTATGCAATTGCCATTCATCGAATTTCACACTACCTGTGGCAAAAAAATGTAAAGGAGCTGGCTCGTTTATTTTCAGAAAACACTCACAGTAAAACGGGTATAGACATACATCCTGGCGCAGAAATAGGGGAAGGTTTTGCTATCGACCATGGTACAGGAATCGTTATAGGTGAAACAACTATAATTGGTCGGAACGTCAAAATATACCAAGGAGTTACTTTGGGTTCCTTCAGCGTTTCAAAAGAAAGTATTAAAAGTAAAAGGCATCCAACAATAGAGGATGATGTAGTAATATACTCCAATGCCACCATTTTAGGTGGAGGTACACAAGTTGGAAGAGGAAGTATTATTGGAGGAAATGTTTGGTTGACTTATTCGGTTCCTAAGAATTCTGTTGTTTTTCACCAGATGGAAATAAAAGTAAAAGATAATAACCCATTTCCGGAACCCATAAATTTTGTAATCTAAAATAAATTTAAAAACTAAATACAATATGAAATTCACAAACATTCTACAAACAATAGGTAACACGCCACATGTTAGATTAAACAAACTTTTTGGCAATAATCATGAAATTTACATCAAACTGGAAAAGCAAAACCCAGGTTCAAGT
>JAIOQD010000397.1 GCA_021413595.1 Bacteroidota bacterium
AATGCCCAGGACCAAGTTCATCCCAAACTTCATAAGCACAACCAACAATCTCATAACTCAATTCAGGATAAACTAAATCATTTCTTCTTACAAGAGGTTTCATTTTCAATTTAATACTTTGCAAGTTCGATTAATACAGATTCGTACTTCGTAAGTTCGTAAAAAGTTCGTACTTCGTTGGAATCCAGGCAACTCATTCGTAATTCGCAGGTTCGTTTTTTTTATTCGTACTTCGTTGGAATAAGCAATTCAATAGCTATTTAAAATACTATATCTATTTGCTCCTCAATATATCCAAGGACCCTTTTGCGATCTTATCATTATCCTCAAACCGAAGCACATAATAATACGTTCCATCAGGCAAATCTGCACCATTATAAGTTCCTTGCCAATCGTTAGTATAGCCCTTTTTAGTATATACCAGCTTACCATAAATATTATAGACAAAAACCTCATTTTCGGGGTATTTTTCAATGTCCTTTATATGCCAGGTATCATTTATTCCATCTCCGTTTGGTGTGAATAAATTAGTTATCAAACCTTCGAATTCCAATAAGTCAACAGTTATTAAAACACTATCCTTGCTAATGCAGGAGTTGTTATCCGTTACTGTAAGCAGGTATGTTGTTGTAGCGGTTGGTGTTGCGGTTGGATTAAAAACAGTGATGCTATCCAAACCCGCAATTGGCGACCATAGGGCTGTTCCGTTTCCTGTTCCATTTAATTGTATGGTTTGCCCCAGAAAAATAGTGGTATCATTACCTGCACTTACCAGGTTGGGAATTATTGTTAATTCAACAGAAGTAGAAGTGTCCGTTGGGCAGTTTCCGTTTTGAGTAACTGCTTTGTACCAGGTTGTTTGAAGTAAACTATCATACGGTTGTAAGGCGGTAGTATTTGAAATCGGTAACCAGTTAATATTATCGGTTGACGATAACCAGTTAAAAACCCCACCAACATTGCCTGTTAACGAAAGATTACCACCATTTATGCCTGGACATAAGGTATCACTGCTCGCAATGGTTCCCGCAACAGAAAGAGAATCAAAAGTAAAGGAGGCAAAAGCTGATGTATCAGACGGGCAAGTTGAACCATTTCGAACCACTGCTCGATAAAATGTATTTTGAGTGAGATTGGCGTGATTTAATGTGAAATTTGTATCTGCTATAGTAGTCCAGGAGGGAGCACCTGCAATTGAATCCTGCCAAAAAAGTATACTTCCTGAATAACCAGTTAATGTTAACGTTCCTGCTCCGGTTCCGGGCACTATACAAAAGATACCTCCCCCTGTAATGGTTCCACCTTCGCTTGGGGGATAAATATCAATACATGACATAGTAGAAGCTGCTTCGGGAAAGGTGCCATCTTTAACAATTGCCCTAAAACAAGTACTCACCAAAAGACCGTCATAGCTATGGGAGGAAATTATATTAAAAATGGTATTCCATGTATTACCTCCATCTTCTGAGAACTCCCAACGTATAATTGAACCAGTATAAGTACCAGCATCTAAATTCACAAAGCCAGAATTATCATTCGCACAGTATATGGCAGCTCCGGATGTAGTTCCTCCTACCGATTGGGCGTTTGCATTAAAAACACTAAACCAGACAATAAAAGCAAGCAAAAAAAACGAAAAAGACTTCATTATATTGAATTTTTATTGCAGTTTTTAAATTCAACTGCGAAAATATATAAAAAAAACGGATTTTTTTATAGACATTCAAGCTAAAAATGCCAAGGTATAATTACTTTGATACGTGCTAAATTGTTATTTGTTGCAGTTTTTATCTAGGTAAAATTTTTTAAATAACTTCCACAAAGTGAGTTTAGTAACAATAACAAACCAACAAGTTACACCAAATGCTTTATGTGTCTCATTTTGAAAACCTTACTAGAAGGAACAATTATGGAAATAAAAATGGCAATATTGTTAGAATAATACCAAAATAAAATATAAAATAGTCCTTTTAAAAACCTCAGCCAAGCCCTTCGACTCTGCTCAGGACAGATTCTTCTCAGAAGAATAAACCCCAAGCGCGCCCATTTATTTTTTAAGAAATGGGAGCTCCCAACTAAAATTAGAAAAACCACTATTATTACAATGCTGAATTCAATTGATAAAGAACAGGCTTGCTCGGTGATGCATCATTTTCAAAACTAGCGATCTGAATATTTAAAAGGTAAGTTCCATCATAAATAGTATTAGGTACATAGATCATCTCCGTAACGGTTCGATTAAATTTTGTGTTGTTTGGATATTGCCAAAAAGCGCGGTGTGCCAATAACTTTCCACCATCAACTTCCTTATCTAATGATGGCAGATCGATCAGCAAATGATCAATACCCAATACATCAATAAACGCTGCTGCTTCATGATGTAAATAAGGTGGATTTGTATTGGAATAGTGTTTATTTATTTTGGAAGAACTGTTGTTTAAGGTTCTGATAACAATAGCTTCAGGACGTTTATCACCCAAACAATTTTCAATATGTTGTTTTGTAATCAGTTGATCGCCTTCCGGATTTTCATCCGGCAAAATGGTGATCAGCTCTGCAATAAAAAAGAATTTTTTCAAACATTGGTTAACACTATACTCTTCTTTGCTGATATGACCCACACATTCGGTATGTGTGCCGTTTCCATGGGGATTAAATAATATGTTTCTGAAATTTACAGAGCCGCCTTGCCGTACATCCCCCACCCAATCGCCCATCCGAACAGCCTCAATTTTAACCGGAGGGACATACCATGCATTTACATTATCTTCTCCCGTTCGTAGAGGAATAGAAATGTCGATGGGTTTTGATAGATCAGCAGTATAGCTTTTTCCCTTATGTGTAATTTTTGAGATCATTATTAAATTGGGTTTGTTAATCAAATAAAAATTCACCACTAAGACACTTAGAACACGGAGGTCCACTAAGATTATTTTTAAGGGACTGCTAAAAATATTGCAGCGCACCATAAACTAAAGATGTCATTTCTAAGTGTATCTCCGTATTCTAAGTGCCTTAGTGGTGAAGAATCGTTTTTTTATCTATAAAAAACAAATTGCCTGCAATTTTATCGGCAAACAATTTTCCTTTATCTGTTAAGAATAATTTATTTTTTTCATTCTTTATTTCATCTGTCCCAATATATTTTTCTGCTTCTCTTAAACAATACACTAAATAATCGTTCCCGAAGTGATCTGCTATGTACTTCAAATCAGTGCCCCACATGGTGCGTAATGAAGTTAAAACATATTCATTATAGCGTTGTGATGTACTTAATATTTCTTCTTCAAAAGGGATTGTGTTCTTTTCAAGTGCCTGAATATATAGAGCGTTATTTGAAATATTTGATTGCCTGCTATTACCATTATAGGAGTGCGCTGATGGCCCTAAACCTAAATAAAGTTCCTTTAACCAATAATTACTATTGTGTCGGGAAAAAAAATTGTCTTTACAGAAGTTAGAAATTTCATATTGCACAAAATTATTTTTTCCCATCTCCTCCAGCATTATTTCAAACTGATCTGCACTTTGTTGTTCATCCACATTTTTAATTTTACCTTCCTTCACTAAATGTGCTAAAGCTGTTTTGGGCTCTACTGTCAAGCAATATGAAGAAATATGTTTTACTTCCAGATCAAAAGCGGTACGTAAATTATGCTTCCACTTTTCATTTGTTAAAGTAGGAATACCGTATATCAGGTCAATGGTAATATTCTCAAAACCCTTATCCTGAGAAGCCTTCACAGCCGATAACGCTTCTTTTGAATTATGAGCACGATTCATCAACTTTAGATCCTCATCATAAAAACTTTGAATTCCAATGCTTAAGCGATTGATGGGGGTTCCTTTAAATTCCTTTATTTTATTTGATGTTAGATCGTCTGGATTAGCTTCCAATGTGATTTCCGCATCCTCACTAATTTTAAAATGTTTGTTAAGCGAATCAAAAATATCCATCAGTTCTGTTTGAGAAAGTAATGATGGCGTTCCTCCTCCTAGGTAAATAGACCTCAGCCCTTCCTCCCCGACACCCCTATCCAACTGGAGAGAGGAGGGACTGAGGTACTCCTTTTGTAGCTCAATTTCTTTGTTTAACGCTTTCAAAAATGAATCTTTATTTTTCAAAGAAGTAGAAAAATGAAAGTCACAATAATGACAAGCTTGTTTGCAAAAAGGAATATGAATATAAATACCTGCCATTATTTGTAATTATTTTGTTACACTCAATCATAGGTTTTCTGGAGTACCGCAACGATTTTCCAAAAGAATTAAAAACAATACGGGTTTCTTTAATTTTTGTTGGGCTAAGGTAATAATTTGTTTCACTGCTGGTGATCTATAAAAAAGAGAGCGCTTTTAGAATACAAACATCCCCGCGGTGTCATTTCTAACAGAGTAGAAAAGGCCTTATGATCAGAGCGAACAGAATATTTTGAATCTATAATTGATATTAATTTTCTTGAATTTATACTTAACAAAAAAAAGTCCTGCATCGAATTTCGGTGCAGGACTTTTAAATAATTGAAATCTGACTACTTTTCAAATTTATTATATCCTTTTGGTATATCATAAACTGTTTTGTCAACCACCTTTTTGGTAATCTTACTAACTTCCAAACGACCCGTTTCTTTACCTCTTAGATCTGTTTGTACAGAAAGCATCGGGAACATATTTTTGGTGTCAGGAATTTGTAAAAAATAAACAGATGCCTTGTCTTTACGGTTCAATTGATGTAACAGTTTATCAAAGAAAGCAAACTTTCCATCCGCTAACCAATAGGTAATTATTGTGCCTTCTGTATTGTTTGTAACAATATATTCAACACACTTATATCCTTGAAGGTTTTTTACGTTTTGTCCCTTTGTAACAGTACATGTTCCTTTAATTACCGGCTCAGAAGGTGTAGGCTGATCCATATAAAGTTTACGTTCGTGGTTTAACGACTTCATGGTTTTTGCTTCCAGATTCACTAAAAAGGAGCCTTCCACCTTTTTTGATCTTCCACCAATCTCATCTACTCTTACTAAATTTTCTTTCACATAATAAACATAACTGGTAGTATCAGTTGCTGTTCCTTTTTTGAATTCGATAATGCCCTCGAATGATTGTGATAGAGCAGTTAACGAAAACATCGTTATCATCATAGCTCCAGGTACAATTCTTAAAATCGCTTTTTTCATTTTTTTAGTTATTAATATTACGTTTGACTATATTCCTTGCTGTATAAAACTCTTAATCTTTTGTACTAAACACTAAATTTTAATTGGCCACCAACCCTATTCCAAAACTTGTGCCACATTTTCAATTAACACCTTGGCTACAAATATAAAAAAATTTTAGAATATCTTATGGTTATTAAACTTTGTTCAAAAATCAATGCTTACATCGGCAAGTTAGATATTGGTATTGAGATGTGAACTATTGAATAAAAAACATTTCAACATTCCCATACTCATATCTTAACTCCATTTTATTTTCTTTTTAAAAAATCAAACAACAAACGTACCCCCACCCCTGTTCCTCCCTTAATTCGATAAGAATCTTTTGTAGTTAAAAAAGCCGGACCGGCAATATCAAGGTGCATCCAAGGGTAATCGATATAACGCGCTAAGAATTTTCCTGCTGTAATACTTCCGGCATAAGACCCACCAAGATTTTTCATATCTGCAACATCCGATTTTATCTGCTCATCAAAATCATCCCAAAAAGGCATTTCAGCTAATCGTTCAAAAACAGTATTGCCACTTTCTTTTAATTCATTTTTTGTTTTTTCATCCGCTGTTCCCATTGCCACAATGCCAGATGTTCCTATAGCGGCTACAGCAGCCCCTGTTAACGTTGCCAGATCAATTACCAATTGTGGTTTATATTTTTGTGCGTACACCAAGGCATCGGCTAATATCATTCTGCCTTCCGCATCCGCATTAACCATTTCTACTGTTAAACCATTGTACATGGTAATTATATCTCCGGGCACGTAAGCGTTGCCACCCGGGCGATTATCCGTTGCAGGAACAATTCCAATTACATGAATAGGCAATTTTGCTTTTGCAACAGCATATAAAGTTCCTCCAACAGCTGCGCCTCCAGCCATATCACATTTCATCATATCCATACTGTTTGGTGTGGGCTTTAAACTCAAACCACCAGTATCATATACCACGCCTTTACCAACCAAAACAATCGGGTGTTTGTTTTTAGCGTTCTTTGGTTTATATTCCATTATAGTAAATGTTGGAGGATCCACACTTCCTAAATTCACAGCCAGCAACCCTCCCATTTTCATGGCTTTTAGTTTTGCTTTATCAAATACTTCAACATTAAAACCGGCTTCTTTTCCAAGTTTTTGAAACTCCTTCGAAAGCTGTGTTGCAGTTAAAAAATTTGCAGGTTCATTAACCAGTGTACGAGTACGATTAGTGGCATCCACAACAATATTCAATTCATCTGCATCGGTTTTAGTAATGGTTTTACCAACAATAAAAATTGATCTAAGAGAATACTCCTCTTTCTTTTTATCTTTTTTATACTTCAAAAATTGATAATTACTCAATGCAAACCCTTCAGCAAACGCTAAAACTTTAGCAGTTTTATTTTCCACATCTACAATAGTAATATTCTCTATTTTATATTCAACAACAAGTGAATGCATTTTATTTGCAGCCCTTCGAAGTGATTCTAATGTTTGGTGCTTCTCTTTTTTAGAGTCTATAACCTGAACAAAAACATAACGATTGAGTTGATTTATACAAACGAAAAATTTTTCCTTTTTACTGATTTCTATTTTAATAAAATCAATTTCAGCCTTGCTCAGACCATAATTATTAAAACTGCTGTTTTTTTCGCACAACAAAATAATACTTTCCGTATTACTTACTGTAGATTTTTGGGAGATGATAGCCATATAATACTTTTATTGATAAGCTATAAATGTAATTATTTTTTTAATACCAAAGTATATCAAACAGTTATTACATCGGCATTATACAAATGCAAACAAAATTTTAAACCCATTTAATTACAAGCAATGGTTGGCAAAAAGGATGCTCCCTAACCACTCGTTGTACCTTTCGTCATAGTATCAAAAAAAAATTAACATTCTGTCTTTCATAACGGATATTTTATAAATTTGTAAGGGGGTATAATTTTTTTTAAAAGAAGCAGGATGGCATTCCATTTCTCTTTTAGATTATAAGGAAGCTCTAAAATTTTTAAATAATTTAACCGCACAGAAAGGCAAAAGCTCGAAAACAACTATAAAAAATAACTTTTCGACCTTTTCGGGTTTTCCTCTGCGAACAAAGTTTATTTTGTGCGTTTGCCGAAGTGTGGTAAAAATTATAAGCATTAATACGTTTTTGAAGGTGCCTATATTTTAGAAAATATCATTACAAAAAGATTTGCCCAAAAATATAAGCCAATCATATTAGTTTAACCAATTAAACGAAAAATGAAAATCAACAAAATTTCCTGCATTATTTCTCGAATATCGCTTCTTTCATTGATCATTTTATTTGCTTCCTCGAAAGGTTTTAGTCAAGCCATCCCAAATAATGGTAAGTTTGATGATATATCGGAGCTTACCACCCGTTACACCATTCCATTTATTATGCCGGATAGTACGGCATTAATGACCGATGTTTTTCTTCCAATTGTTCGCGATAATTTTATTGTAGAAGTGGATCTTGATGGCCCGGGAGGTTTTCCACCTCAGCCGGTAGAGTTAATAAAGAAAGGAACTCAGCTCTTAATTTACGATTCACTTAACGGACAACCCAATCCGAATATATATCAACTGCCTTTAATATTTTCCCGTA
>JAIOQD010000398.1 GCA_021413595.1 Bacteroidota bacterium
TTCCCGCTAGATTATACATTTTAACAAAATTACTATTGAACAATATTTACTGTACCATGAAATTGCCCCGCTCCTTCACCCAAATCAAGCATGTAAAAATAAGTTGCTGCAGGCAATTCCTCTCCCAGAAAGGTTTTACCATCCCAGTTATTTAAATAGCCATTTGCTTTAAAAACTAATTTCCCATTCCTATTATAAATTTCCAACCTGTTTCGGGGGTATTTATGAATATTGCCTATGTACCATGTATCATTGTTGCCGTCCTTATTTGGTGTAAAAGTATTGTATAATACAATTTCACTATTTGCTTCTACAAATACAGTCATTGTATCCTTTGCACTGCATCTTCTTTCTTTATCGGTACCATAAAGATAATAGTCGGTAGTTACTATTGGTTCTGCGTCAGGATTTGCTGTATTGAAATATAAAAGTATGCTGGATGGCGACCATTCATAAAAATACCCTCCCGAAGCCTGCAAAATGGCTACCTCACCTTCCTTAATGGTAATATCACTCCCTGCATTAATTGGTGGTGGTTGAATTACTGTGACCACCACAGTATCTATTTTAGGTGGACAGCCTGCAATGGTAGCTGTTAAGGTATATGTAGTTGTTATTAAAGGTGCGGCTACTGGCTGAGGCAAGGTTGAATCATTTAATCCGGCAGCAGGTGACCAGGAATAGCCCACGCCAAGTCCGGTAACATTGTTGCTTCCACCAATTATATCTGAAGCCTCCCTACAAAAATTCACTCCTGCCCCTGCATTAACATATACAATATAACTCACTGTAATACTCATCGCGTCAGATTGCACAGCACCGGTATCATCAGTAACTGTTAAGGTATATACTGTAAAATCGTCAGGCGAAGCGGATGGATTTGGGCTTGCTGCATTTGATAGTCCCGTTGAAGGCGACCATAAATAGGTATATGGAGCTTTACCACCCATAGCAGATGGTACACCACCAATGGTAATACTATCACCAGGACATATTGTTTGATTCAATCCTGCTTCAGCTATAAATTGAGCAAATGAAGAATTGATAAAAAACAAAAAAATGATACTATTAAATAAATACTTGCCTTTGGAAATTTCACCCATTTAAATGCTGTGTAATTTATTTTAAACAAATATATATATATATATTGTAATTTTAAAGCTTTCAATCAGAGAGAGATGCAAAAAAATCTTATAAATAACCTACCATTATTTAAGTATTTGAATGAATTTAGCAAAAAAAAATAAATTGAAAAATCGAATAAGATAGAATATTCTTACTCTATTAATTGATCGAATAGGATTTTAAGATTTTGAATAATTCATTGGTGGTATTCCAATTTCTGGTAGTAGCGGTTACTTTGAGCTTGCTTTCAAAAAAAATATTGGTCAATTTTGTGTTACCATATCCATTAGGACAATACAAGTAAACCTCCTTGCCGGATAGGTAGAACAGATCCGGTTCATAATTATAAATTTTCACCTTATCAATATCTTCTTGGGCGGGATTATCTGCTAAGTAAACAACATGAAGTTTAGTTATGTCTATCTCCTTTTGTTTTAGAAATGGATTCCTTTCTACTGTACTTCTTATTTCATCGGGTGTTCTGATGATAACAGGCACATTGAAATTATATTTTTCAAAAATTTTTTGTTCTATTTGTTTCGAAAGATCTTTGGAATTCTTATTCTTAAAAATTACATTTCCACTTTGAATATAAGTGGTAATCTTTTCAAAATTTAATTCTTCATACAAAACTTTTAATTCAGCCATTGGAATCTTCTTATGTCCGCTCACGTTGATGCCTCTTAAAATTGATAGAAATGTTTTCATGAATTACAATTTCAAAATTAATTTTCAAAAATAAAAAACAACCCTTTACTGGAGATTGAAAAAACAGGTACATTATACCATTTGTATCATCTAACAATTTTGACATTAAAAGCCCCGTTTTGAATTGTACCATATAAACTCAGCCACAAAGGCAAATACATCTCTGTTCCTCTTGCTTTGGAGATATCACCGAGATCAACTATATTTTTTTTCAGCCATCCAAAAGGGATAAGAATCGAATCGATAATTACATTTTTAGCTGCCTCATCATTACCACAAATAAAAACATTATGGTCGCCATAATTGACCAAAGAAGGATTTACCATTAACTTGCTCCACATTGTATTAAGTGTTTTTACAACCTTAACATCAGGTAATTCCTTTTGAATCTCCTCCGCTAACGAATTAGTATTACATACGGATAATGAAGGAGGCATCCCTTTAGAAAAATCCAATGGATTTGAAATATCAACAAGGATTTTCCCTTTCAGATTATTTGCTCCGGCCAGTTTGAGTGCCTCCAAAGAAGCTCCTCCAGCAGTACAATTAAAAACAATCTCACCAAATGAAGCTGCATCAGCAAAGGTA
>JAIOQD010000459.1 GCA_021413595.1 Bacteroidota bacterium
TACCTGCATCTTCGGCAGGCAGATCAGTTTTAATATATTCCTTAAGCCAATTATATGATATTTTCATTTTATATTTTTTTTGTAAAAACCTCCTAAATCCAAATGTTATATAGTCAAGAAGCCATTGCACCTATTTCGACTAACTCAACATGACCAGCACACTTCAGTCAGAGTTTGTCGAAGAATGAGGGTCTGCATTTGTTAGAAAAAAAGTCCCGACTTAATGACACTACCAATAGCTCCTCTTCAATTGTAGATGGAACTTTTGAAGCGGTACAAAACTAAGAAATTAAACGATAATAAAAATGTATTAAAATAATGAATGATACACATCAATTTACCCATAAAACTTATATTATTTGCTTAATTTCGTAGTCATTTGCAGGTTAATGTTGCGATAAAAATATAACTATGAATGATTTAATTGAAAAATATAACACCAAGATTGTTGAATTTAATAAACAAATCAGCATTCAAAAAAGTAAGGCTACCCTAGTATTTTATAGCCGATTGATCTTATTTATAGCCGCTGCGATTACTTTTTTTTACTTTATTGAACACCATTCAACACTTGCTTTTACCATAATCCTGTCAACTGTTTTCATTTTCCTGATCCTTCTGAACATTCAATTAAAAATTACAAGGAAAATAACATTTTTGCAGAATATGATTAAAGTAAATGAAATCGAAATTGATCTGTTGAATAACAACTATGAAAAACTATATGAAGGTGCTGAATTTATTGATAAGCAGCATAATTTTATTGCTGATCTTGATATTTTCGGAAAAAGATCCATATTTCAAATTCTAAATAGAACATCTACCTACACTGGTAGAATAAAGCTGGCAGGCTGGCTTACTGATCCGTTTTTAAATAAAGGTGAAATCATTGAACGCCAATCGGCAGTAAAAGAACTTTCTAAAAAACAGGATTGGAGTCAGCATTTTGTTGCGCTGGGTTTTGGAAATACTGAAGGAAAACCTGATAAGGATGTTATAAAAGAATGGTTAGAAGAGCCCGTACTTTTTTCTTCTATAATTTTTAAAATCATAGGATTTGCATTACCTGCATTAACAGTAGTAACCGGGCTATCCTATTTCATAGGTCTTTTACCGGCCGGTTATTTTTTGCTTCCATTTTTACTTCAATTGATAATCATTGGTTTCAATACAAAAAAGATCAGCGAAATCCATGATCGATTAAGCCGCAGGTTCAACTCTATAAATAAATATGTTTCACTTATTGCACATGTGGAATCAGAAAAATTTGAATCTGAAAATTTAATAGAATTAAAAGCAAGTTTTACAAATGGACTGGAACAAGCAAGTGTAAGTATCGGCAAACTGAAAAAATCTGTTGATATGCTGGATGCACGTATGAACATTGTTGTTGCGATGTTACTCAATGGGATTTTCCTTTGGGATATTAACGTGATGAAAAGCATTGAAGGCTGGAAGAAGGACCACAAAGAAAAATTTCTTAAATGGATAAATAATATCGGTGAATTTGATGCCTATATAAGTCTTGCTTTATATGCTGCCACCAATCCAAATTTTTCATTCCCGGAAGTGGTTACCGATTCATTTATAATAGATACAGAGAATGTTGGCCATCCATTATTAAACAAAAATAAACTAGTAAAAAATAATTATCACATTGAAGGAAGCCCTAAAATTGATCTGTTAACAGGTGCAAATATGGCAGGCAAAAGCACTTTTTTACGCACTATAGGAGTTAATCTTACCCTTGCCATGATTGGAGCCCCGGTATGTGCAACAAAATTCAGATTTACTCCTGTACTATTATTTACCAGTTTAAGAACCAATGATTCTTTGCAGGAAAATGAATCCTTTTTTTATGCGGAGCTTAAACGTTTACAGTTATTGATAAACCATTATGAGAGTGGGAAAAAAGTTTTTTTCCTATTGGATGAGATCTTAAAAGGTACCAATTCTAAAGACCAGCATTCGGGTTCAGAAGCTTTGATCAAAAAGATCATTAAACTAAATGGTGTTGGAATTGTTGCTACCCATGATGTAGAGCTTTCCGTTTTAGCAAATCAGTTTCCTGAAAATGTAAGGAACCTATGTTTTGAAATTACCATCAGTGATGATAAATTAAATTTCGATTATAAAATAAAGAATGGCGTTTGTATGACCATGAATGCTTCTTTTCTGATGAAAAAAATGGGGATAATTGATCCTTCTCCCGCTTCACTCTCCGTATAGGTAATAGAAAATGATTTTATATCCTTCGCATAGCCTACTCCGATCGAACTAACAGTGCGTGGTCATTTCGAGCGGAGTCGAGAAAGTGCGTTAGATTCAGTAAACTATATTGTATCCTTTTACATTTTTCAAATAATGAAATAAGTAAACATATATATTGACTTTGTTGTATAATTTATAAACGGATGCATTTACAAAAGCTAAGTTTAAATTTCGATTATAAAATAAATGTTGGTGTTTGTATAACGATGGATGCTTCTTTTCTTGTGAAAAAAATAGGGATAATAGATCAGACTCCAGCTCTTTTGGTCAATAGAAAAGGCCAACTAGAATTCTCTATTTCATTTCTACTTATAAATTGCCAAAATTGCGTTAAGTGCTGGAATTATTGCTTCAGTTTGATCGGCACCCATATTTCTTCTTCAGAATTAGGGTCTCCGTTTTTGTATTTGTCTCCTAAAATTTCAAAATGCGGTCTGTCGTCAAGTAAATAGTTTGAATTTGGCAACCAAGTATCAAAAATGTAAATAAAAATTTTGTCGTCAGTATTGAGACCTTTGTAATTAAAAACAGCATATAGTCCATCATGCAGAGTAAAAGTTTCCATTTCATTCGGAACATTATCAAAATCTGAAACTTCAACTATTGCCCACTTTTCAAATTTTTGATTTAAGTCCTCAGGTCTTAATGGGCCATCATAAACCTGAAGAGAAAATAATTCAGCTGTCAAGTTGTTTTTAATTTCTTTTCGTCTTGGCATAAATGATTGCCAAAGCTTAAAAGTTTGATTGTTGAAAAAAGTCATTATTAGTTTCTTTCCAACAAATATTTTCTGAGTTAATGTTACAATTCTAGGTTGCATTTTCATCGGTTGTCATTTTAAAGAACCTGCTCATAAACAAAGCATTATACTTTTCTCCTTTAAAAGAGGACATTAAGGAACTGAGTGATGCTAATTAAACTTATCCTTCAAAGCCGCCAATTGAGAAGCAAAATCATTTGCAGCGGGTACAACTTTCCCCTTTTTATTAATGATTAATTTGGACGGAGTGCTAACTGGAACATTCACTACCGCATTATCTTTCATTGATAAAGCAATACGTTTGCGTTGGATATCAATTTCAGTAACCGTTACCATTACTTGTTGTTGCACCTTTACTATTTTATTAGGATCGTCAATAAAGGTATTTGAAAGCTGGCTGATGTGAACCAAGCCATCTTGGTGAACTCCAATATCTACAAAGGCTCCAAAGTTAGTTACGTTAGTTACAATTCCGGGTAAGCGCATACCAATACGCAAGTCTTTCATTTCATGCACACTATTATCAAATGCAAAAATTTCAAATGATTTCCGGGGATCACGTCCCGGTTTTTCCAACTCATTTAAAATATCCGTTAAGGAAGGTAAACCAATTTTATCAGTTACATATTTGGTAAGTACAATTTGTTTGCGCAATTCTTTTTCTGCCATTAATTGCTGAATGGTACAATTCAGATCAGTAGCCATTTTCTCAACAATAACATAACTTTCAGGGTGCACTGCACTTTTATCCAAAGGATGTTTACTGTTTACCACACGTAAAAATCCGGCTGCTTGTTCGTATGCTTTTTCACCCATACGAGGTACTTTCAATAATTCTTTTCGAGATTTGAAAGGGCCATTTTCATTGCGGTATTCAACAATGTTTCTTGCCAGTTGTGGTCCTAATCCCGATACATAAGCCAGCAATTGTTTACTTGCAGTATTAACCTCCACTCCAACTTTATTCACACAACTTTCCACCACTTCGTCCTATTTTTTCTTTATCTCGTATTGATCCACATCATGCTGATATTGCCCTACACCAATTGATTTAGCATCAATCTTAACCAACTCTGCCAGAGGATCAGCTAACCTACGACCAATAGAAACAGCTCCACGAACAGTGATATCTTTATCCGAAAACTCTTCACGTGCCGCCTCTGATGCTGAATAAATGGATGCACCACTTTCGTTCACCATTATGATATTGATCTCTTTCGGCAAACCATCGATAGTGCGAACAAATGATTCTGTTTCCCTTCCAGCTGTACCATTTCCGATAGCAATGGCTTCTAAATTATATTTTGCACACAAGGCAAGCACCTTCTGTTTTGATTCAAATATTTTATTGGTTTCGTGCGGATAGATAACAGTATCCTCCAATAATTTCCCTTGTTTATCCAGAGCCACCACTTTGCATCCTGTGCGGAATCCGGGATCAATAGCCAACATCGCTTTTTGTCCCAAAGGAGAGGCTAATAATAATTCTCTCAAATTTTCAGCAAACACCTGGATTGCTTTTTCGTCCGCTAATTCTTTGGTAAACATTCGCATTTCCGATTCAATAGAAACCTGCATCATACGATTGTATGAATCCTCTACTGCTAAACGAACCTGCTCAGAAGTACTGTTGGTTGAGGTTATAAATTGATTGTATAAAATATCCATGGCTGCATCATCAGGTGGAGCAATACTGATAGTAAGAATATCTTCATTCTCTCCTCTTCGCATAGCGAGCATCCGGTGAGAAGGACAAGACATCAACCGTTCTTCCCAATCGAAATAATCTTTAAATTTTTCACCTTCACTTTCTTTACTTTTAAAAACCTTGCTTTTAATGGTAGCCTGCTCCTTAAACAGCTGACGGATTTTTTCACGTGCCTCTACATTCTCATTCACCCATTCCGCAATAATATCACGGACACCTGAAAGTACCTCATCAGTTGTTTTTACATCCTTTTCTTCGGAAACATATAGCTGTGCTTCTGCTTCAACATTTATTTTCTTTTGCTCAAACAATAGCTGAGCCAATGGTTCCAAACCTTTTTCACGGGCAATAGCAGCGCGTGTTCTGCGCTTTGGTTTGTAGGGTAAGTAAATATCTTCCAATTTTGATATTGTTTCCGCTCCTCTCAACAGAGTAATTAATTCTGGCGTTAATTTACCCTGCCCCTCGATGGATTCTATAATCGCTTCACGTCTTTTTTCGAGCACACGTAAGCGCTCCATTTCATCGCGCACATTGGCTACCTGCACTTCATCCAAACTACCTGTCATTTCTTTCCGGTAACGGGAAATAAAAGGAATGGTGGCACCCTCATCCAAAAGTTTAACAGTTGCATCTACTTGTCGCTCGGCAATGCCTAACAGGATCGCTATTTTTTTGTGGAAATGTGTTTCAGACATATTTTTTTTATTGTAATTACAAATATAATTATCTATACTGTTTGGAATTAATAATGTTTTCAACAGTTTTAGAGGTATTGTTGAAAAATAAAAAAAAATGATTAAAAAATGATTAACGTACTTTAATTTTTATAAAGATGTTATATTCGTAACCAATACTAATACCATTACCCGATATGAATTAGTCCAATCTAATCCGTCCCCCCCCGTTTCTCGTCTCCGCTCGAAATGACCGTGCGCTAGTTATTTCGAGCGTAGTCGAGAAAGAGTGCAAGCTGTTTTTGGGACTATAAGAAAATGAGAATTGGTATAAAAATAAATCACGAATTAAAAAAAAATTGCATTGCGTTTATTCTTTAAACCCAAAAATATTGTAAGCGGTGATTTTTACTGGTTTGCAAAAAAACGAGAAACTATTTTAATTGCGGCTATGGATTGTACCTGGCATTTTTAACGGATAGCCTCCATTACCACAATGTAGGAATAGGAAGCTCATTTGGATGCCCATTTTGAGAACTGGCGTGGAAAAAAGGAACAACTTGATGATATATTAATAATTGGGATAAGAATATAGATCAAAAAAACAAGCCCCATCTCCTTAATCCTCACGATTAATCACCATTTTTTTAGTGGATATTATTTTATCATCTACGATAAATGAATAGAAATAAATTCCGGCATCCAAATCAAGTACATTAATTTTTGTTACACCTTGTTTATCAGTCAGAACAACTTCTTTTACAGTTTTTCCCAACATATTATAAAATTTGATAACCCCTTTTTCTGAAAACTCTTTTAGATCATATTTAAAAGAAACCAATGAATTAGAAGGGTTAGGATAAGCACTGGAGATATTTCCACCAACCTTCTTTAACTCATTTACTCCTGTAGAACACAAATAACGCAAAGTAATCCCTGTGGAATCAGAGAAATTATGAATATTATAAAACTTATAATGTACCAACCTAGTAACACAATTAGTACCCGAATTAAAAATTGCATGGAATCCGTTTTCAGCAAAATCAACAGTATCTCCGGCAGCAATTGTTAATGATAAACTGGAAATGTTTGTTGAAAACAAATAACATAATCCCCCCCAGCAAAATTGAGTTTGATCGTCTCCATCAACCGAATAGATGGTACGTACAACTTTTATGGTGTCGGCAATTGATCCTGCATTTTTCACAAGAATCTCTTTTGCGGTATTTGTACTTGAATCCACGCTAATATCAATAGTAGTATTTGATATAACATTATGATTATCATCTAATAATACAATATTTTGACTATACCCCAAAATTACCGATGATATTAAAAACAAAGTTGTAGCTATTTTTTTCATACATTTTTTTTTAGAACCGTTACTACTTGTTGTTATAGTAAATGTGAATTTACTAATTTTCAATCAAAAAGGTGATTTAAGGGATGTTCCAAAAATTCAATTATCAAAACAAAACCATTACCACTAAGGCAATAGAACACTCAGAAACACTAAGGAATTCTCTGT
>JAIOQD010000460.1 GCA_021413595.1 Bacteroidota bacterium
TTGGACAAGAACCGTTTGTTGTATAAAATAAGGTATACACGCCCAAAGCACTTGTTGATAGCGTGATCATACCTGTTGTAGCGTTTAGAGACAAACCAATAGGAGTTGATGAAAACGTACCGCCCGGTAAACCGGTGATTACGGGTGTTTGATTTGATCCGGAAATACAATAAGTTGCTGATGAATACAGAAACGAAGCATCATCACCGGCAGATATTATGATAGTGGTTGCTGCACTTGCAACCCCACAGGATCCGCTTGACGGAATGTTGTTAGTAACAGTATATGTACCGGGCGCACTAGCAGCCAGATCGATCTGACCTGTGTTAACATGCACAAATACTAATCCCACAGGAGTAGAAGAAAAGATTCCGGCACTTGCACCAATAACAAAAAGAGGATTAGGATTACTTCCATTTTGACAAAAAGGAGAACCGATATAGCTATAACCTGCAGAAGGATTGCTATTGGTAATTGTCATTGTTATGGAGCTTATATTCGGACAAGCACCATTTGTTGTATATGAAAGCGTATAGGCTCCTAAAGCACTTGTTGACAAATCGATAGTACCTGTGGCGGGATTTATAGCCAAGCCGGCAGGAACCGCTGAAAAAGCACCGCCTGGTAAGCCTGTAATTGTTGGTGTTTGAGCAGGCCCAGAAGTACAGTAGGTAGCTGAAGGATATGTAAAAGAAGCGTCATCCGTAGGAACTATTGTTACTATGGTTGAAGCACTCACTCCAAGACAAAGACCACTAGGTGGAATAATATTGGTGACCGTATAGGTGCCAGGAGCGCAGGCTGATAAATCGATCTCACCTGTATTGACATGGGCAAATACAAGACCTGCAGGAGTAGCCGAGAAAACACCTGCACTTGCACCTACATCATAAACAGGAAAAGGATTAGATCCATTTTGACAGACTGGCGAACCGATATCACTAAAAATGGCAGAAGGCGCGGCATTTGTAATCGTCATTACTATACAACTGGTATTGGGACAAACGCCATTTGTTGAATAACAAAGATTATAGGCACCAAGTGCGCTTGTTGACAGGTCGATAGTACCTGTTAAAGGATTAATTGACAAACCAGCTGGGGTTGATGTAAAGATACCTCCTGGTAATCCGGTAATGGTAGGTGTTTGGTTGGTTCCAGACTGGCAATAGGTTGCAGAAGTATATGTAAAAGAAGCGTTATCTAATGGGTTTACAGTAATTGCAGCATTGACAGGTGCTCCAGGACATCCACTTCCTATTGCAGATACTGCATAAACAGCAGTGCCGGGAGCAGTGCCTGTATTTGTAAGTGTTTGTTCGAGCATGGTTGAATCAGAACCAAGCGTACCACCAGATACACCTGCCAGAAAAACAGTCCAGGAAAAAGTTGCACCCGCAACGTTGCTGGTTAAGGCAATGGATGTGGTATCTCCTGAACATAATGTTTGGGTGCTTGGGGTTACAAATGCAGAAGGAATTGGGTTAACAACGACTATTGCAGTTATTGGAGCACCTGTGCAAAGCAAGGTTGCAGGGGTAATGGTATATGTGGCGGTATCTGAAACCACTCCAGTTGTTGTTAAAAGTTGAGAGATAGTTGAATCAGTGTTTGCAAATGCGCCTAAAGGAGTAGTTTCTACAACCGTCCAAGAAAAAGTTGTTCCTATCAGGGTACTTGTTAAGACAATAGAAGAGCTATCTCCTGAACAGAGTATTTGTGTTGCTGGTGTTGCCGTGGCAACAGGAGTAGGGTTAACAGTAATAACAACGATATTGGAAAAAACATCTGCTACACCTCCACAGGAAGAAGCTTTTCTTCTGAACCATCGTGTATTTGCAAGGCCAACCGGTGGATCATAATTCAGACCAGTTGCACCTAAAATATCGATCCATGTAGTACCATTATCATCACTGTATTGCCATTGATAAGTAGCATAAACGGTACCGGCTGTAATACTGCTTAAGCTATCAGGATCTTCCCCCGCACATATGGTATCATCAACAGCAATAGAACCAGGAAGTATGGTTTGATAAAACCAATAATAACTCCATCTAACAGCATACGTCCCAGGATCGGAACCACAATTTCTCTGGTAGGTATTGTAATTCCACTGGCATGGGGGATTGGTATTTATTATAACTGTCCCTAGTGTGGAGTAACCGCCACAAACATTATCATCGGAGCCACAAAACCAACTATCCCTTTCCCAGCCATCCATTGAAATAGAAATGGGAGCATTAGCTAACTGGGTTTGCGGAGCCACCCAGGTAAAATTAGTTGCACCTGACCATCCGCACAGTTCATCAATATCAACATTCCAATTATAAGTACCACTAGGAGTAGTTGCCCTTACCCTCCAGCTTGGATCAGGGTTTCCATTACAATCGTCACACCCCGGTTCGGTATAAGACAAATTATCACCATCAATTTCTACGGTAACATTTTGTGAATATGCATTCACGAAAAATAAGATTGTAAAAGAAATTATTAAGTAAATTTTATTTTTCATTGTAAAATATTAATTTGATATTTAAATCAGTATTATTGAAATTTACATTTTCCAAATTGAGTTGACTCAATCAATGAAGATCCGTTTCTGTGTCGTGTACTTTAGTTAAAGGCAATTTCTTCTTAACTTTTTCAATTTCAGTAGGAGGCAGGCCGGTTCCCCAGCAACTTAAAAAAGACAACTTTTTCAAGTTGCCGATCTCGTCAGGAAATTTATTTACAGGATTATAATAAACTCCTAGATAATCAAGATTTTCGAATGCTTTAATTGAAGGGGGAATTGCATTTAATTTATTATATCCAAGATTAATATAGGTAATGTTTGTAAGGGAATATAATTCAACCGGAATCTCTGTAATCGAATTGCTTGACAAACAAAGTTCATCCAACTTTTTGAGACCTGCAACAGAAGGTGGTATTTCTGTAAGATTTACATTGACAAGTTTTAATTTTATAAGATTTGTAAGATTCCACACCTCAACTGGAATAGTACAATTACGCGAGACCCCACCAATTGTAAGTTCTTTGAGAGTAGTTACTTTCCCAATTTCCTTACTGATGCTTTCAAGAGGATTATCCTGAATCTGAAGAACTTCAAGCACGCTGCATGACGTTATTTCAGTATTTATTGATGTTAGCAAATTCTTATTTACATGAAGTGCTTTTAGATTTTTTAATTCATTCAATCTGGAAGGCAGTTTAGTTAGAAAATTACCTGAAATATCAATTTCTTCCAAATTCGGAAAAAGAAAAAGTTCGTCAGGGAAATTAACAAGTGCCAAATTACTAAAACGCGCACTGTGATAATAAGTTGGATTTTTGATGGCTTCAGGCAAATTGGAGAGCGTTACAACAGGGCCATATTTTGAAATCGGAATAAAATTATCGATACCTGTTTTTGAAGCAGGATCAAATTGTTTAAGATAAGATTTGTCTTCTGATTGTGCCAGGACAGTGAAAGAGCAGAACCAAACTGCCAAAGCAAGGATAAGTTTAGATTTAGATAAAAAAATAATATTATTTTCCATATTAAAAAAAAGGATTAAACTATTACAAATTAAATGATTCAAAAACCTTGTAAATAAGCTTACGACAATGCCTTCAGATATATTGAATTAGAAAACAAAAACGAAACTGATTTACTTTTTTTTAAATAAAAATATCAGGTAAAAGATTCAATATTTAACAAAAAGACTGAATTTAAAATTGTTATAAAAATAAGCTTCCATACCATTTATAAAATTTAGTAATGGCATAAAAATATTAATGAACAAATGAAGAACAGGGTAAAGTTATAAAAAAATCTGGAAATAAAAAGTTCACCGTCATTTCAGCTCTTTCAAGGCAAAATTTGGACTTTAACATAAAAAAAATAGATTAAAAATTGTAACAGGAAAAATTTTGTTTTTTACTTAACAATTGTAACAGTGCCAATATAATTATGTTTTTTTCTGAACACATCCGTAAGTACTACCTTCCATGCATACACATCCTGCTGTGCCCTATCTGCTCCAAGATTAGCTTTACCATCCCAGACTTTACCGAGATCATCCGAATGAAAAATCAGGTTCCCCCATCTATCAAAAATCATTAATTCATATTTTATAATACCAACTCCTTGTCCTGAAAAACCATCATTTATCCCATCATTATTGGGCGTAAATGAAGAGGGGATAAAGAAACTGAATTCGGGGCCGATCACTATTTCATGTATCACTGTATCCAGACAACCAAAAGCGTTTCGGACAATTAAAGAAGTGTAATATACCCCTTCAGAAACACTTGGAAATAAATGAACAGGATTTGCAGTAGTTGTTATTAATGTATCTCCATCACCAAAATTCCAGAACCAATAATTAACATCTGTTGATGACTGATCATTGAAAGTAATAGCCGGAGAGGTTACTGTTGAAGGGTTTGGAGAAGGATTAAATTCCGCCATAGGATTAGAAAATACATCAACCATTTGAAAAATTGTTAAAGTACCGGTACAGGAATTACTGGAAGTTGCTGTTAAGGTAACATTATAAGAGCCTGTTTGTGAATAACAATGTGAAGGGCCGGGAATGTCGGAACCAACGCTGTTGTCACCAAAATCCCAGTTCCAAGTTGAAAGCGTGCCTCCCCCCCCGGCAACAGTTAAATCTGTAAAATTCACACAATGTACAGGGCATCCGGAAGTATCATTGACCGTAAAATTAACTGCCGGATTATTATTCAAATAGATAATAACATTGGATGAAGTGGCTACACAAGGCGGCCCTGCTGGATTATTTGTTGTTAATGTCAACATTACTGAATCCTGAGCATACTCCGCATTAGTAGGCGTATAAACAGCATTTAATGCTGAGTTGTTTGGAGAATATGTCCCGCCTCCCCCACTCCAGGTTCCGCTTGTTGCTGAACCTCCAATTGTGCCTTCAAGTGTAATTACAGAACCATCACATATATTTTGATTCGCCCCGGCATTGGCTATAGGTGATACACTGATATTTATTATCATACTATCACTCACAGAAGAGCAAGGGCCGGATGGATCATCGGAAGTAAAAACCAAAGAAGCTGTGCCCGTTTGTGTTTCAGATAAACCTGGTGTATAAATAGCGTTGGATGCGGTATTATTGGGATCATAGGTTCCTCCTCCCCCTGTCCATGTACCACTTGTTGCAGCTCCACCAACTAAACCTGCTAAGGGTGCCGTGCCACCAACACAGATAGTGTCATCCAGCCCAGCATTTATTATTGCCGGCACATTAATAGAAATGGTAATTGATGATGATGCGGGAAGGCAGGAACCTGGCGGATCGTCAGTTGTTAATGTTAACGTTACAGTACCAGCAATAATTTCAGTTGGATCAGGAGTATAAATTGCATTCAAGGTAATGTTGTTTGGAGAAAAGGTTCCGTTGCCACCGCTCCAGGTTCCAGTAGTAACAGAAGCACCAATAACACCGGCTAATGTGACACCATTACTTGCGCAGATAGCTTGATCAGGTCCTGCATCAGCTGTGGCTAAAGGATTAACTGTTACATTTACGATATCAGTAGATGCACAACTGGTAGAAGTTGTAGTTAACGTGTAAGTGGATATTACAGGAGAAGCACCGGAGTTGGTAAGTGTTATGGAAGGGTTAGAGATAGTGGAATTCGTTAACCCTGTTGAAGGATTCCAGGAATATGTATTTCCAAGAACTGCAGGAACTCCTATGATTCCGGTATCGCCAGTACAAAGAACAATATCAATACCTGCACTTGATACTTGTGCAGGGTTAACTGTTACATTTACCGGTTGTATATCTGTACATCCACCTAAGGCTGTTAATTGTATGTAATACGTGCCGCTTGTTGTTATTGCAGCTGGTGAAGATAAAGAAGTAGTTGCTAATGAATTTAACCAATAGGACATCACCCCGCCACCAGTAGTTCCTGAAGTGACCGCTGCTAATGTTATATCAACAGTTGTTGGGCTGCACACCGCTATTGGATCGGTTATTTCTAAATCCGGTTGTGGATTTACGGTTACTATTACAGAATCTACTGACTGGCAGCTTGTGCCTGTTGCGGATGTGGTTAGCGTATAAGTTGTTACTAAAGGTAGCAGGCCGGTATTAAGAGTTGTAATACTGGGATCAGAAACAGTAGAACTGCTCAAACCGGCTGATGGCAGCCATGAATAGGAATTACCTGCTGTTAATGGAGCTCCGATATTACCAGCAGCACCCGAACATATTGTTAGATCTATACCTGCATTAGAACTGGGTTTAACGCCAACAACAATGGTCATATTGTCGGAATCGGGACAAATACCGGAGGCAGTATAAACGATAGAATTGTTACCAAGCGCTGCGATGGCGGGATCAAAAGTCCCTGTGGAAGGATTTGTAATTCCAGTACCGGACCATGTGCCACCAGAAATATTTGAAGTTAGCATAATTACGGGATCGGTATTACAAAATGGTCCGGCCGGAGTTATAGTAGGCGTAGGGTTTATGGTTACAACTACCTGATCCAATGACATACATCCAGAAGCGGCATCCGTGGTTATCACTGAATAATTCAACACTAGCGGTGTGGTTCCGGCATTTACTTCTGTAATAGAAGGATTTGAAGCAATCGAACTACTCAATCCTGTTGAAGGTGTCCATGAATAAAAATAACCTATTACAGGAGATCCACCAATACTACCAGAAGCTCCCGAACAAATAGTAGTATCAACACCTGCATTTGAAACAGGAGGATCATTAACAACAATTATAAGTGTATCCGCTCGGGGACAAGCTCCTGAACCGGGGAGTGTATAAAAAATTGAATTGTTTCCGGAAGTTGCACTTGCCGGATCAAATACCCCTGCTGCTGCATCAGTAATGCCAGTCCCGCTCCAAACACCACCAGCAATATTGGCATTAAGAATTGCCGGGCCATCATATTTGCAGAAAGAGCCGGGATTCTGAATTACAGGATTATTTGAATATCCGGCTACTGAACTGGAAGCATAAGAACAAACAGAACCTACGCAACTCCGCTTAAATACCATTGATAAGTAGCACCAGTAACTGCATTTCCAGTAAGAAGTGCCGTATTATTGCACCAGTTACCCGATTGAACGATTGCTGAATTTACAGCTGCCGTTTTGTTTAAGAAAAGGTTATCAAAATAAAAATAAGGATAACAAGGGCCATTGGTATATCCAGCCGGCAGTGTACATGGCGAGCCAAAAATTATGGCATTTATATTTACCGTAGGAGTAAAATTAAGAGTGATCGTACCCCATGTATTTACAGGAGTATAAAGTGCTGTCCCTAAAACCTGCCATGGCGAAGGAGGACAAGCTTGTCCTGAAAAAGGAAGATTAGCGCAGCTTGTGCTCCCATAGATAACAATATCTGAAGGAGGATAATTTATGACGCCACCATTACATACTCCCCCCATATTTGAAATAGGGGTAGAAGCGATACTCATTTCTAATGAATAAGTGCTATCAGCAAGCATTGGCGAAAGCAGGCAAGATCCAATGTACTCTTGATATCCTGTAGCAGAAATAACTCCTGCAATTCCATTTCCATCGGGGAAAGGTACTAGTCCGGCAGCGGTAGCACCTGCGAAAACCATACCACATGTATTCATATAATCCGCAGTAGCGCTTGAAGCCTGTACCCAACCTTGCGC
>JAIOQD010000461.1 GCA_021413595.1 Bacteroidota bacterium
ACAAAAAAGAATTTCACATGGTTCAAAAATAATTAATTATACAAAATCATTAAAATGAAAAATCCGGACGCGTTTAAAAAAAGCAAAAAAAATACCGCGCGTTTGGGAACCCCGGACTTTACCAGTCCGGATATTGATTCTGATAAAACAGCACCCGATAAGGATGCAGACAAAACCGATAAAAAGAATAAATCAAACAAATCAAAATTGGAAATTAATCCAGACTCGACAGGAATTGACACAAAAGCTGATAAAACGAAGAAGGAAACATTTCCAAATCAACAAAAAAACAAATAATAAAATACTTGACTCTTATTAATGGTGGATTCATGAAACGGAATGGAACTGACAAAGCTGAACCGTTTAAATAAAATGAGTATCCATAAGTGAATACTTATAACAAAAAACGATTCAATAGACTAAACAAAGGGCAGGGACAAACCCCTGCCCATGTTTTTTATATCGATAGCCAACCATCAATAGGAATGCAGATAAAAAAAAATGTTTTTTAAATGTGTGAATAATGTAAGAAAGTTAAAAATTTATGTAACAATGATAGGCTGGAGGTCATTTACCTTTGCTCTTGAAAATAAATCAAAAATCAAACCAAAATCATTATGAAAAAATACACATTTCTTTTTCTAAGCTCAATTCTTGTTTTTTCTTCTTGTGTTTCAAAGAAGAAATTAATAAGTGAACAAAAAAAAGTTCAAAATTTACAAACCGATAGCACACGTGCATACGCTAGTTTGAAAGATTGTAATTCCAATCTGAAAGATTGCATTTTAAAAGTTGGAGACCTTGAAAAAGGGAAATTACAAATTCAAAAAGAGATGTCGAATCTTGCATCCAGTTCACAAACAACAATTGAAAACTCGAAAATGACCATCGAGGAACAGGCCAAACGATTGCAAGCTTTACAAACGTTAATCCAATCTCAAAAAGATATTGTTAATAAACTCAAAAAAACAGTTGCTGATGCATTGATCAATTTTAAACCAGACGAGTTGAGTGTTTCAATTAAAGACGGCAAACTTTATGTTTCGCTTCAGGAAAAATTATTATTCAAATCGGGAAGTGCAGTCGTTGACCCTAAAGGAAAGGAAGCATTAAAATCATTAGCAACAGTGTTGAGTTCAACACAAGATATAAGTGTAGTGATCGAAGGACATACTGACAACGTTCCGATGAAAGGAAAATATGAAGACAATTGGTCCTTAAGTACTGAAAGAGCAACCTCTATTGTGCGTATCCTCACTAATGACTATAAAGTGGACGCGAATAGCATCATTGCATCAGGTAGAAGTGAATTTTATCCGGTAGCTGATAATACAACAACAGAAGGCAAAGCTAAAAATCGCAGAACTGAAATTATCCTTTCTCCAAATTTATCTGAACTTTTCAAATTAATCAATCAATAAAGCTGAGAAGCCATTGAAAACAATCAATTCAGGAATTTGTGGAGACCAAAAAGATCAAATTATTAACCGTCAATTATGCCATTTCTTTCGCGCAGATATGCAATTAGGAGCAATGGTTGCAAAAGGTTTAGGTATTTCAATTGAGGGAAATAAAAAAACAAAACACTAAAAATTAATTCGTTAAAAATACAATATAATCACACTATTATAAACCCATAAATAAAAAAATTATGACAACAGTTAAAAAAAATTTAGGAATTTGGATGGATCATTCAAATGCACACTTAATGGAATTTACAACAGATCCAATCGAAACGAAGATTGTTTCATCAAAATTTACCCACGAAGAAAGAGAGAATAGTTTGGGTAAAAGTGAAAACGTAATGCATAACAAGGAACAACATCACCAAGCCGAGTATTTCAAAACACTGGCTGAGGTTATTAAAGACTACGAAAAGGTTATATTATTTGGGCCTACAGATGCTAAAGTTGAACTATTTAATGTTTTAAAAACGGACCATCGCTTTGCAAAAACAAAAATTGAAGTTAAACAATCTGATAAAATGACAGAAAACCAAAAGCACGCCTTTGTCAGAGAATATTTTTCAAAAAGCTAATTTTAAAATATTTATTTGTCTTATTCTAATTTATAAAACATTAATGAGTCAGATATATAATCATATTATAAAGATGAGTAATGAAATTTCATTACTCATCTTTATATAAAACCCTAGAATAAACAGATTTCATAAAATCACGAACTCATGGATAGTATATCAAAAAAAATTCAGAATTAAATAAAAAAATCGAAAAGATTGAAAAAGAAATTCAACCTGCTTTGTATGAGCAAAGTTTAGATACAACGAAGGTTAATGAAGATGCTGAAAAAGATTTGAACGCAAAGATCTTGAAAATTACACTGAAAATTAAGGATCAATATCCTGAATTATCAAAATACATTGAAGAAATGCCGGTAACAATCCCTGATGAAAAAAAACCGGAAATTACCCTGAAAAATTTAAATTCATATTATGATTCTCTGAATGATGTATTAAATAAATATTTATTGGAACATCCCCATCAATAAATAATGATCGGGATTTAAGCGTACAACAACTTGAACTCTAAATGCACAAGGAATCAACTATGATTTGTAAAATATAAATTAATTAACATCTAATGAAAATCCCCGCAATTATACTTTCCATTTTTTTATTATCAACAACCGGAGTGTTTTCTCAGTCCTTCACTAAAGAGTTAAATAAAAAAATTATAAATGCCGAGGATTTATATTCCAATGATAAATTTGCAAGCGCCCTTCCCATATTCCTTGATATAGTTAAATTCGATTCTTTAAATTCAGACCTAAATTATAAAATTGGTATTTGTTATTTAAATTCCAGAACAGAAAAAATAAAATCAATTCATTTTCTTGAAAAAGCAATTGAATGCACCAACAACAAACAATGTACTGAAAAGGAGAATAAAGCTCGAATAAATGCTTTTAAATCACTTGGCGATGCCTTCCATTTAGCTTATAAGTTTGATCAGGCTATTGTAGCCTACGAAAAATATAAGTCGATGCTTCCAAATAATAAAGATCAAACAACTATTGAGGAAGTAAATAGGAAAATTGAAATGTGTAAAGTAGGGAAAGAATTAATTGCTACCCCGGTTAAAATAGAAATAGAAAATATGGGAGCAGCTATTAATTCGGCCTACGCGGATTATGGCCCTGTTTTATCTGCCGATGAATCCACATTGATTTTCACTTCCAGAAGGCCCGAAAGTACAGGAGGAAAAACGGATGAAGATGGTAAATTTTTTGAGGATATTTATATATCTAAAAAAACTGATTCCGTTTGGTTACCCGCAGTTTCAATTGGCACCTCAATTAATACTGACGGGAACGAAGCCACAGTGGGTATTTCTGTAGATGGTCAAATCATTTTGATCTATAAAGATGAAAAAGGAAATGGAAATTTATTCACCACAAGTTTAATTGGAGATGAATGGTCGAGTCCAAAAAAATTAAATAAAAACATAAATACAAAAGGTTGGGAGCCAAGTGCATTTTTATCTGCTGATGGAAATATCCTATATTTTACAAGTAACCGAAAGGGAGGTTTTGGAGGAAGGGATATTTATAAAAGTAATAAATTACCGAATGGAGAATGGGCAGTAGCATCAAATTTAGGCCCTGTCATTAATACTTCCTATGATGAAGATGCTCCTTTTATTCACCCTGATGGAGTTACATTATATTTCAGTTCAAATGGTCAAAGAACAATGGGTGGCTTTGATATCTTTTCTTCCATGCTAACTGACAAAAATGAATGGACAAAGCCTGCTAATATTGGTTATCCGATAAATTCCACCGATGATGATATTTATTATGCAGTATCGGCAGATAACAAGAGGGCTTATTATTCTTCCTTCAAAGGGGGCGGGATTGGAGAAAAAGATAATTATTTGATTACTTTCTTTGAATATGTTGAATCACCTCTTACTCTTCTAAAAGGACTTGTTACTGATCCTTACGAGAAAGTTCCAAAAGCAGTTGAAATCACTGTTACGGATAATGAAACCGGAAAAATTGCCGGCATTTACCATCCCAATTCCAAAACGGGTGAATATTTATTTATTCTCCCTCCCGGGAAAAACTATAACATCACCTATGAAGCAGAAGGATATCTCTTTCATTCAGAGAACATGGATGTTTTAATCAAAACAAATTACTATGTAATACGAAAAGCCGTGCAATTGAAACCGCTTGTTGTTGGGGCAAAAGTAGTACTAAAAAATATTTTCTTTGATTTTGACGAAGCTACTCTCCGTCCAATTTCTAATGTGGAATTAGGTAAGCTCTTTAAATTATTAAGCAGTAATAAGGGAATGATCGTGGAAATTTCAGGACATACCGATGAAAAGGGAGAGCTTAATTATAACCTTAAACTTTCTGAAGAAAGAGCACAATCGGTTGTAGATTATCTTATTGAAAAAGGTATAAACAAAAATCAAATGATCGCAAAAGGGTACGGAGAATCGAATCCAATTGCTGACAATTTTAACTCAGATGGAATCGAAAACACTGAAAACATGCAGCTCAATCGGAGAGTTGAATTAAAAATCATTGAAATCAAATCGGTAAAAAAATAATTACCATTTTAAAAGTTTGTCAATCTCTTTTACTAATAATATTTTATAACCAATAATTCAGCCATTCTTCACAGGTCAACCTCATATCCTTTTATATTGCGCTTAGCCTTCAGCTCTTGGAAGCATCGTAATATATAGGAAAGGTGCTCAATTCGGTTATTTCTATCTTTTAAACATTCCGAAAAAATTCGAAATGAACACCTTCCAGTTAGTTCTGTTATGTCCATCCTGAAAAAAATTTCGGCATGACCACTCCATAAAAATAACAAACAAATCGCCAAACATATAACATCAGAAGGCATTCTAACGAATTCACCCTATTTCAAAAATGGTCAAATAAAAAACACAAATGTGTGAATCATGTAACTTGTTCTAAATATTGTGTAACACATGAATTTGAAAACGTGTGCACCTTTGCCTCATCAAAATAAACTAACCAATAAACCAAAAAATGAAAAACAAACTACTAAATACATTAACCGCAGTTATTCTGCTCTTAATGCCGAATATAAATTTCGGACAAGTTATAACACTTGGCGCTGCTGCCGATTATGCGCTCTTTACAACTGCTGGGGCGGTTTCGAGTGGCGCTACTTACAAGTATGATGCCCAAATCACAGGAAATATTGGTTCTAACACTGCCCTTCCCACAAATTTTGGAAACGTGGATGTTGTGATGATAGGTAGTGCGGCAGCTGAAACTGGTTTGATGGTTGCTGACGGTCAACTTCTTACTGCAACACAAACTAATGTACCTCCAGGAATTTCACTTGGCGCACCAGGAGTTGGTCAAACTCTTTTTGGAGGCGTGCACGTAATGACAAATGCAACTTTATCATTGAATGGCAATCTTAATTTAGATGCCCAGAATGATCCTACTAAAGTATTTATTTTCAGGCTTAATGGAGATTTTAATGTAGCTAATCTTTCAAAAGTTAGATTGATCAATGGCGCCTTGGCATGTAATGTATACTGGAGAGTGAATGGTGTGGTATCTTTGGGTACTGATGTTGCCATGAAGGGGACTATTGTTGCGCATGGGGCAATTAACTTAACAGCAAATGATACTCTTGAAGGAAGAGCGCTTGCGATTATTGGTGCAATAACTGTTTTTGAGTCAAAAATATATACACCCATCGGCTGCGGTAGCCTGCCACTTCCTGGTCCGTTAAAACCAAATTTAGCTTCATTAGCTTGTTGGACGATATTTTCTGCAAATGGGCTTATTGAAAACACTGCACCATTTGCCACTTCAATAGGTGATGTTGGAAACAATAATATTGGTGCAATTACCGGTTGGACTCCAGCTATGGTAACAGGTACACTTCACAATATTTTTCCGGATGCTGCTACAGATACAGCCGCAGTTCATTTGACAAGTGTTTATAATGAGATCTATGCGTTACCTGTTGATATCATCTTAACAGAACCAACATTATTAGGACATAACCTGGTTCTTACCCCTCATGTGTACAGCATGGGTGCAGCAGGCTTTATAACAGATACACTTATTCTAAATGCTTTAGGTGATGCAAATGCAGTATTTGTGATCAAAATTATGGTAGGCGGTCTTGACACATACGCAGGTTCAGCCATTAAATTAATAAATGGAGCGCAGTCACAAAATGTTTTTTGGATGGTTGCATCAGGCGATGTCCTTTTAAACGATAATGTTAGTTTCAGGGGAAATATTATTACTGAGGCAGGATCTATCAACATGAGATATACCAACGTTGATTTAGATGGAAGAGCATTTACAAAGGTTGGTGCTATCAGGGCACAAGATTTAGTAGCTATAATGCCTCCGGGTTGTGGTTCTGCACCTATCGTTGTTACAGATCCAATCAATGATACTGTTTGTTTTGGCGACACTGCAAGTTTTTCAGTTACTGCAACAGGAACCAATCTTACATATCAGTGGATGGATGGAATTACCCCACTTATCAACGGAGGAAATATTTCGGGTGCAGATTCTGCAACTCTTTATATTTATCCTACAAGTTTTTCTGATACCTCTTCATTTTACCATGTAATTGTAAACGGAGACCTTATGCCACCTGATACTTCATCTTATGCTTCGTTAACAGTAAACACGGCACCGGTTATAACAATGCAACCAACCTCTAAGACAGTTTGCGAAGGAGATTCAACCGGTTTTGTAGTTGTTGCAACAGGAACTGCTCTTACTTACCAATGGAGAAAAGGATTAACAAACATTTTTGGAGCAACTAATGATACACTTACAATTGATCCTGCAAGCATTTCGGATGTAGCTGGAAATTATAATGTGGTTATTACAGGTGCTTGTTTACCGGACGTAACGTCATTAAGTGTTTCTTTAGATGTTAACACCTCACCGGTTATAACGATGCAACCAACCTCTAAGACAGTTTGCGAAGGAGATTCAACCGGTTTTGTAGTTGTTGCAACAGGAACTGCTCTTACTTACCAATGGAGAAAAGGATTAACAAACATTTTTGGAGCAACTAATGATACACTTACAATTGACCCTGCAAGCATTTCGGATGTAGCTGGAAATTATAATGTTGTTATTACAGGAACTTGTTTACCAAGCGTAACATCATTAAGTGTTTCTTTAGATGTTAACCCTTCACCGGTTATAACAATGCAACCAACCTCTAAGACAGTTTGCGAAGGAGATTCAACAGGTTTTGTAGTTGTAGCAACAGGAACTGCTCTTACTTACCAATGGAGAAAAGGATTAACAGACATTTTTGGAGCAACCAATGACACACTTACAATTGATCCTGCAAATATTTCGGATGTTGCTGGAAATTATAATGTGGTTATTACAGGGACATGTTTACCTGGCGTAACTTCAACAACTGTTTCTTTAGATGTTAACACTGCTCCAACCATTACCTTACAACCTGTTGATCAAACAGTATGTGCCGGTGATACAGTAAATTTTACAGTTGCTGCAACGGGAACTGGTCTTACATACCAATGGAGAAAAGGAATTATCAACTTATCAAACATTGGTAATATTTCAGGTGCAGATTCTACCACACTTACAATTAGCGGTGCAATGGTAACTGACTCGGCATCAAACTATAATGTAGTAGTTACAGGAACATGCGCACCAAGTGCAACGTCAATGAATGTTTCTTTGATAGTGAACCCGATACCGGTTGCAGTTGCAAGTAATACCTCTCCAATTTGTGAAGGAGCTTCATTAAGTATCACAGCTCAAACATTGACTGGAGCAGCATATAGCTGGACAGGTCCAAATGGTTATAACTCATCAACTCAGGATTCAGTGATACTTGCAGCAACTGTTGCTAACAGTGGAACCTATACCTTAACTGTTACACAAAATGGTTGTTCGGATACCTCAACTACCGTAGTTGCCGTAAACGTTTGTTTTACAGATTTAAGTATTGTTAAAACAGCCAGCGATATGAGTCCTTTTATTGGAAGAACAATTGTATTTACAATTGTTGCAACCAATCTTGGTACTGATAATGGAACCGGAGTAGAAGTTAATGATATATTACAAAGCGGTTACACGTTCGTTTCATCAACAACAACAGATGGTACTTATGATCCTGCAACAGGTGTATGGACAATTGACTCTCTGAATAGTGGAGCTTCTGAAACATTAACGGTAACTGTCACAGTAAATGTAGATGGAAATTACGTTAACACTGCCATAATATACGGAACTGAAACTGATTTAAACATGGCTAATAATGTTTCATCAGTAGAACCGATCCCAACAGACTTCTTTATTCCTGAAGGGTACTCTCCAAATGGTGACGGAATAAATGATGTATTTGTGATCAGAGGAATATTAAACTTTCCTGAGAACACATTTGTGATCTTTAATCGTTGGGGAAATAAAGTGTACGAAACAAGTTCTTACAAAAACACATGGGATGGTAAAACAACACTAGGATATTAATCAGAAAATTAAATCAGGAATTTAAAATATAAAATAAAATGAAAACACTTAAAAAAATAGCAATCGGATTGGTTTTAACTTCAGGGAGTTTAGCCATTCATGCACAGCAAGCTCCCATGTACACGCATTATATGTATAATACATTATCTGTTAATCCCGGCTATGCCGGGAGCAGAGATGCTTTAACAGTAACTGCGCTGCATAGATCACAATGGGTTGACTTTAAAGGAGCGCCTTTAACTCAAACGTTAACTTTACATGCTCCATTAAAAAACGAGCATATTGGAATAGGCTTATCTGTGCTTAATGATAAAATAGGCCCCAATAACAATACCTCTGTAATGGCTGATTTTGCATACATCATGAGGCTAACACCAAAATCGAAATTGGCACTTGGCTTAAGTGCTGGTGCGAATATCTGGCAAGCGAACTTGAGCACACTTGAATTAGATCAACAAAGTGATCCTGTGTTTCAAAATAATATTCAAAATCATGCCACCCCTAACTTCGGTTTTGGTGCGTATTATTCCAGAGAGCGTTTTTATGCTGGTGTTTCTGCTCCTAATTTATTGCAGAATAATTATTCTGTAGTAACAACAGATGCCGGAACTACTTTGAAAGGAAAAGAACAAAGACATTTCTTTCTTATCGCGGGAACATTGCTTAAATTAAGTGACAACCTTGACTTTAAACCAACAACGTTAATTAAAGTAACACCTGCTGCCCCAATTCAGGCAGATCTTACAGCATCATTTGTAATTATGAAAAAATTATTGGTAGGTGCAATGTATCGCTCAGGCGATGCTGTTGGAGCTTTAGTAGGATTTGACATAACAGATCAATTTCATATTGGTTATTCTTACGATTGGTCTTATGGTTTACAAACATCTAAGTATAACAAGGGAAGTCATGAAATTGTATTAAGATATGATTTTTTAATCTTTGATAAAAAGCAAATTCATTCCCCAAGAAATTTCTAAAATTCTTACAAAAACTTAAAACTTAAAAACTATGAAAAAAATATATATTCCCTTAATTGTACTAATCGGGATGGGCTTTACCGCCACAGCACAAAAAAAATCAAGTAAAGAAAAAAGAGGAGATAAATATGCTTTTAGTTACACTTTTGATAAAGCAATTGACTCTTACAATAAAGCTAAAAGCTTAACAACTGAAGGACAACGTCATTTAGCTGAAAGTTACAGCAACATGAATCAAAATGTTGAATCAGAAGCTGCCTACGCAATATTAGTAACTAAACCTGAAGGAGTTTTACCTGAAGATTATTACAATTATGCTATGATCTTAAAAACCAATAGCAAATATGATGAGGCTAATAAATGGATGGATAAGTTCAATGAAGTTAAACCAAGTGATTTGCGTGCAAAGGATTATGTTGCTAATAAAGGTCAGATATCCAAAATATCAACTGATGATGGAAAATATAAAATAGTTCATTTAGATTTCAATACTGATGCGGAAGATTTTGGTACTTGTTATTATAAGAACAAAATTGTTTTTTCATCAAGTGGAGCCAATCCTAAATCAAATGCAAAAAAATACAATTGGAACGGCAAGCCATTCTTGAATATGTATGTATCCGAAGTGGAGAATGGTCAATTAAAAACAGCTGAAATTTTTGATAAAACATTGGATGGAAAAATGCACGATGGGCCTGCAAGTTTTAGCAATGATGGCACTTTCATGGCATTCACACAAAATAATTATGAACTTAAAAGAAAAGAACGTATAGTTAGAGTTCAAATTTGTTTTAGCAATTTTAAAGATGATAAGTGGTCGGAACCGGAATTTTTTGCTCTTAACAGTAAAGAATACTCGGTTGGACATCCTAGTTTGACTTCAAATGGTAACACAATGTATTTTACAAGTGACATGCCAGGAGGTTTTGGTGGAGCTGATATCTATAAAATTGCGAAAGACGATAAAGGAGTTTGGGGGAAAGCTGAAAATCTTGGCGATAAAATAAATACCGAAGGTGATGAATTATTCCCTTTTTATGAAGAAAAAAACGGTGTTTTGTTTTTCTCCTCTAACGGACGTTTCGGTTTAGGTGGCTTAGATATCTTTATTTGTGCTACCAATGGTTCTAAACTCGGAACAGTTCGCAATGCAGGTGCTCCTTTAAATACACAATTTGATGATTTTTCTGCGATATCAAATGATCAATTGAGCACAGGATATTTTTCTTCAAACAGAACTGGTGGCAGTGGAGATGATGATATCTATTCTGTTGATTATTTGAAATTAGACATTGGTAAAAAAATTGAAGGTCTTGCAAAAGAGAAAAACGAAAGTCCGATTTCTAACACATTTGTAACATTACTTGATGATAAAGGAAACGTAATTGATACGTTGACCACCAAAGCTGATGGAGCTTATTCATTTTTAGCGGACACAGATAAGAATTTCAAATTAACCGGTAACAAAGAAAATTTTGAAGAAGGCACTACTACTGCCAATACTTTTGCTAAAGAATTTATTGTAAAAGCAGATGTGATACTTCTTAAAAAGGAAGAAGTTATTGCTAAAAAAATAGAAGAAAAAATTCAGGTTGGTGCTGATCTAGGAAAAATATTGGCACTTAATTCTATTTATTTTGACCTAGATAAATATGATCTTCGCCCTGATGCAGTAGTTGAATTAGACAAAATTGTTAAGATAATGAATGAATATCCTGATATGATTGTTGAATTAGGATCTCATACTGATTGTAGAGCAACTAAAGAATATAATCAGATATTATCTGACAAGAGAGCAAAAGTACCGGCTTGGTATGTTAAAAAAAGAATCAATAACCCGGAACGTATTCATGGTAAAGGTTATGGTGAAGAAAAACTAACAAGTGGTTGTGCATGTGAAGGTGAAGTTGTTTCAACCTGTTCAGAAGAGCAATTCCAAAGCGACAGACGTACTGAATTCATTATTATAAGAAAAACAATTAGTCTTGATGCACCATTATCGGTAGACTAAAATAGTCTTTTGAAGCTGAAAACTATTTTTTTTAACAGTAATAAATTGAGACAAAAAAAGAGCGTTGCTTATTTAGCAGCGCTCTTTTTTTTTATAAATCAGTATCAAAAAAAGTGTGAATCATGTA
>JAIOQD010000462.1 GCA_021413595.1 Bacteroidota bacterium
ATTTACCTCCGACCTGATTGAGAAAACAAATACAATCAGATCTAAAACGGTAATTATAGCAGGTTGGTGGTACAATGAAGTAATGGTGGAAATGATTGCGAAAAATAAAAATAATTTCGTTACTTTTGAGTCATATATTGATGCTAACAAAATAAATAAATACGTAGCAGAAGGTTTTGAAATAGTTTATTTACCTGAACAAAAACTATATAACGAACAAATGTTTAAATCAAAATAATATTTTAATAATAAAAGCAAATGAACTATTTTTTAAGAACAAGCAGTACCATTGCAATTGCAGGCTTATTCTGCATCAATGTAAGTGCGCAAACCAATAGAAAAGACAAAGCCCAATTTAAATCAAGAACCAATGATTTTTATGAGCAAATAAAAAAAGGCAATGAAACTTTTGCTGAGCAAAAGAAAACCATTCCTCTTGCATTCCGCATGGATTATTCGGGAATGGATGTTCCTAAATCAGCAAGCGAATTTAAAACAGTATTTTCTCAAAAGCCTGAATCGCAAGGTGAAACAGGCACTTGCTGGTGTTTTTCAACTACCTCATTTTATGAGTCGGAAATCAAACGTTTAAGCAATCAGGATATCGCACTCTCTGAGCTTTATACTGTTTATTTTGAGTATCTTGAAAAAGCAAAAGAATTTGTTCGTACACGCGGAACCTCTTTGTTTGACGAAGGTTCAGAAACAGGTGATGTTGCTAAAATGATGAAACTATATGGAATAGTGCCATTGGAAACATATACCGGATTAAAGGTAGGGCAACCATTTCACAACCATAAAAAAATGGTTGAAGAAATGAGAAATTACCTGGCATACGTAAAAACGTCCAACCAATGGAATCCTGAAGTAGTAGCAGCTACAATTAAATCGATCATGAATTTCCATATTGGAGAGCCCCCTACATCTGTAACGATTGCAGGTAAAAAGATCACACCTCTTGAATATTTGAAAACAGTAGCAAAATTAAATCCTGATGATTACGTTGATGTAATGTCCTTAATGGAAAGTCCATACTGGACCAAAGCCGAATACAAAGTGCCTGATAATTGGGCGCATTCAGCGGATTATTATAACGTGCCTTTAGATGATTTCATGAGCATCATAAAAAAAACAATTAAAAATGGTTATTCCATTTCAATCGGAGGTGATGTTTCAGAAAGTGGAATGGACAGTAAATCAGGGGTTGCTATGATCCCAACGTATGATATCCCTTCCGCATATATTGATGAATATTCGCGCCAGATGCGTTTCTCGAATGGTTCCACCACGGATGACCATGCAATGCATTTAGTTGGTTATTTGGAAAGAGCAGATGGCACCTGGTTTTTAATTAAAGATTCAGGTAGTGGTGGACAGAATAATCAATCTTCTCCGGGATATTGGTATATGCACGAAGATTTTGTTAAATTAAAAATGACAACTTTTACTATTCATAAAGATGCCATTAAAGAAATTTTAGCTAAATTTCAAGAAAAAAAATAATCAGTAATTTTTATTAAGACCAACCTATGCCAACAATTCAAAAAACATACGAAATGAATGCTACACCTGAAGAGGTTTTTAATGCATTAATAAATCCTGATCTGATCCAAATCTGGTCTCGTGATGAGGCTAAAATGAGCGACAAAGTGGGTGGATCATTCTCTTTATGGGGAGGACAAATGTTCGGTATAAATTTAGAAGTGATTCCAAATCAAAAATTAGTTCAGGAATGGTCATACGATCAGTGGAAGGAACCTTCTAAAGTTACGTTCACCATTAAAACAAAAGGAAAAAAAACTATTATTGATTTACTGCACGAGGATGTACCTGAGAAATCTCTTAATAGTATTTCAGATGGCTGGGATGCTTATTATTTAGGAGCTATGCAGGAAATGTTTGAAGAAGTAAAACAATAAAACAAGGCTTTGAAAAAAATATTAATAACTTTTGTAGGCATTACCCTATTTGCTGCATGCGGAAAACCGGATGCGGATATTAAAAAATTCAAATGGCTTGAAGGTCGGTGGGAAGGCGTTGAAGGCGACATGAAAACATTTGAAGAATGGGAGCCTATTAAAGATAATATTATTGAAGGCATTGGAGGCGTAACTGCTGATAATGACACCATGTTCTCTGAAAAAATTAAGATCGAAATAATAGACGATGAATTTTACTATGTGGCTGCAGTACCCGGAAATCCAAAGGCTGTTGCTTTCAAATTAAAAAAATCAGAAAATAATAGCACCACTTTCGAAAACCTGGAGAATGATTATCCACAGCGGGTTATTTATACTCTAAATGCTGACGGATCACTTTATGCACGTATAGAAGGCAGAAAGACGGGTGGAGATTCTAAACAAGAGTTTACTTTCAAAAAGGTAAAATAAAAGATAGAACACAGATAACACTGATGCCACTGATTTTCGCTGATCTTCAATGTGAGTGCCTGTTTAGCCAATGTTGTCTGTATTCTATTACGGATTAAATCTTTCTACTTAATTTATTTTCATGAAAAAATACATATCCGGTAGTATCGTTTTTGCATTCTTTATATGCACTTTACAGGCTCAAACCTGTCAACAGAATAAATACTATCCTGGTCAACAAAAATCAATATCGCAGGACATACAAGTACAAAACGCAAATTCAAAAAGCGACACTTTCGATATTTTAAATTATACTATCAACCTAAACATAACCGACTTTACAACAAATAAAATTCGCGGAAACACCCAGTTAAAATTTACACCTAAAATTAATGGAGTAAATAAACTGAGCTTAGATTTTCTGGAGCTGACAATTGATTCCATTGAAATTGCCGGAACCAACCTTACCTATGCATACAATGACACTTTGCTACAAGTGAACCTTCCGATAGTATATAATGTAAACGATACTGTTTCTTTAACCGTTTATTATCAAGGCACTCCGCAAGGTGATCCAACAGGATGGGGTGGATTTTATTTCGAAAGTGGTTATGCCTATAATTTAGGTGTTGGCTTTGGGGCAAATCCGCATACCTACGGACGTGTGTGGTTTCCTTGTTTCGATAATTTTGTTGAACGCTCTACGTATGAATTCAATATAACTTCCAGCAATGGAAAATTAGCCTACTGCAATGGATATCTTGCAAATGACACAACTGATAGCAACGGAAATCGCACACGCAAGTGGATAATGAATGAGCCAATACCCAGCTACCTCGCCTCTGTGGCTGTAGCCAACTATACACAGGTAAATCAAATTTACAATGGCATCAATGGGCCTGTACCTATTATTTTAACTGCCCTTGCAAGTGATACAACCAATGTTAAAAATTCATTCATTAACTTAAATACAGCACTCTCTACTTTTGAAAACCATTTTGGACCTTATATGTGGAATCGTGTAGGATATTGTATGGTTCCGTTTGATGCGGGAGCAATGGAGCATGCAACAAATATCGCCTATCCCAGAGCAACAGCTGATGGATCGATAAGTTATCAAACATTGTATGCTCATGAGTTATCACATCATTGGTTTGGTGATCTTGCCACCTGCAGAACACAGGAAGATATGTGGCTTAATGAAGGTTGGGCGCGCTATTGCGAATTCTTATTTACAGAAACTTTAAGCGGCTCTGCAGCTTATTTAAATGATGTAAGAACAAATCATGAAGATAATTTACATTTTAATCATGTGAAAGAAGGAGGATATTTAACGCTTTCAAACATTCCATTTGAATACACTTACGGTGATCACGTTTATAATAAAGGTGCCGATATTGCTCATACCATGAGAGGTTATATGGGCGACAGTTTATTTTTTCACTCCGTAAAAACGTATTTGGCGCAGAATAACTACAAAGATGTTTCTAGTGCCAATTTCAGAGATGCACTTACTGCTGCCAGTGGAATGGATATGACCAACTTTTTTAATGATTGGGTATTTAATCCCGGATGGAGCCATTTTTCTGTTGATTCATTTACAGTTTTGCCAAACGGTCCAAATTTTAATGTATCTGTTTATAT
>JAIOQD010000463.1 GCA_021413595.1 Bacteroidota bacterium
GACTTCGTTGGATTAGATGAATATATCGAAAAAATTAAGGGCGGTTGGACAGATGTTGATGTAATCATTACTATGCCTTCAGTTATGGGTAAAGTAGGTGCATTAGGTCGTGTATTAGGGCCAAGAGGTTTAATGCCAAATCCTAAAACAGGTACAGTTACTATGGAAATTGGTAAAGCTGTAACTGATGCTAAAGGTGGTAAGATCGATTTTAAAGTAGATAAAGCAGGTATCGTACAAGCCTTAGTTGGTAAAGTATCATTCGATAGCAATAAACTTGCCGAAAATACAAATGAATTGTTACAAACAATATTGAAATTAAAACCCTCTTCAGCAAAAGGAGTTTATGTTAGAAGTATCTATTTGTCTTCTACTATGAGTCCTAGTATCCAAATTGATACTAAGTTTTTAGGATAATTTTAATTTTTAAATAAAACAACCATTTGCAACGGCTTCCACGATGTAAATAAAATTAACAGAAATGAAAAAAGAAGATAAATCAAAAGTAATAGATTCCCTGGTTGAACAATTGGCAAACAACACTCATTTCTATTTGACGGATGTTTCTTCATTAAATGCTGTAAAAACGTCAGCTTTAAGAAGAATATGTTTTACCAAAAACATTCAAATGCTTGTAGTGAAAAATTCATTGTTGAAGTTAGCAATGGAACGTAGTACTGCTAAAGAATACCAACCATTATTAGGTTCTTTGAAAGGTTCTACAGCAATTATGTTTTCAGAAATTGGAAGCGATCCTGCAAAACTTATCAAAGAATTTCGTTTGAAAAACGATAGACCACTTTTGAAAGCAGCTTATGTTGAAGAATGTATCTATATTGGTGATGATCAATTAGATGTATTAGCAAGCATTAAATCTAAAAACGAAATGATTGGTGAGATCCTTGGATTACTTCAATCACCTGCTAAAAATGTTATATCTGCTCTTAAATCAAGTGGTGGCAAATTAGCTGGTATCGTTAAAACTCTTTCGGAAAAACCGGAATAGTTCAAAGTTAAAAAGTTAAAAGTTAAAAAGTTGCGCTTCGGTCAACAAACTTTAAACTTTCAAACTTCAAACTTTAAATTCTTTATAATAAATAAAATAGTAATTAATAATTAAAACAATAAATAAAATGGCAGATTTAAAAGCTTTCGCTGAGCAACTAGTAAACTTAACTGTTAAAGAAGTTAATGAGTTAGCTAAAATTTTAAAAGATGAGCATGGTATTGAACCAGCAGCGGCAGCAGCAGCAGCTCCAGTAGCTGGCGGTGGCGCAGCAGCAGTAGCAGAAAAAACTACTTTTGATGTAATTCTTGTTGAAGCAGGTGCAGCTAAATTAGGTGTAGTTAAAATTGTAAAAGATTTAACAGGACTTGGCTTAAAAGAAGCTAAAGATTTAGTTGATTGTGCTCCAAAACCAATCAAAGAAGGTGTTTCTAAAGAAGATGCTGAAGCAGTTAAAAAACAATTAGAGGAAGCAGGAGCAAAGGTTGAAGTTAAATAATAAACTGTTGCTTATACACAACCAATAAGGTATAGAGCTCAGCTCCGATCAAAAATCGGGTTGTGATCTATACCCTTTTGTTGTTTATTTTTGAATTCAAATGGTTAAAATAAGTTAAATAGATCAATTTGAAAATGAGCTAGTTTGAAAATTCGGTAATTTTGGAAATGTGAAATTTTCAAATTATCAAATTATCAAATTATCAAATTAATAAATCAACCAAATAAATCCTAAGCACCTTGACTCCAAATAAAAAAAAACAAAGAATAAGTTTCGCTTCTATTAAAAGTCAAATCGATTACCCTGACTTTTTAGATATCCAACTTAAATCGTTCCAGGATTTTTTTCAGTTAGAAACTACTTCTGAAAATCGTCAAAACGAAGGACTTTATAAAGTTTTCGCAGAAAACTTTCCTATTTCCGATGCACGAAATAATTTTGTGCTTGAATTCCTCGATTATTTTATTGATCCTACTCGCTACTCTCTAGAGGAGTGTATTGAGCGTGGTTTAACATACAGCGTTCCGCTTAAAGCGAAAGTTCGTTTGTATTGTACTGATCCTGAACATGAAGATTTCGAAACCATTGTACAGGATGTTTACTTAGGTACTATTCCGTATATGACTCCAAAAGGTACTTTCGTTATCAATGGAGCAGAACGTGTTATTGTATCTCAGTTGCACCGTTCTCCGGGCGTATTCTTTGGTCAAAGTCGTCACTCAAACGGTACTAAACTTTATTCAGCAAGAGTTATCCCTTTTAGAGGATCTTGGATAGAGTTTTCTACCGATATCAATAACGTGATGTACGCTTATATCGATCGTAAGAAAAAACTTCCAGTAGATGCAAATGTAAAATCGGTGATCTTACATAAGTTAGATGTAAATGCCGGTGATTACGCCATCATATACAATACCTTGCAAAAAGATACTTCCAACTCTCAAAAAGAGGCTGTGGAGCATATCTACCGTCAGTTACGTAACGCTGAACCACCTGATGAAGAAACAGCACGTGGGGTAGTGGATAAATTATTTTTCTCTGATAAACGTTATGATCTTGGTGAAGTTGGTCGTTACAGAATCAACAAAAAGTTGAATCTGGAAACTCCTTATACCGTTAGAACATTAACAAAAGAAGATATTATTTGCATCATTAAGTATTTGATCGAATTGATCAATGCGAAAGCTGATGTGGATGATATTGACCACTTATCTAACAGACGTGTACGTACAGTTGGTGAACAATTGTATTCACAGTTTGGAGTAGGTTTAGCACGTATGGCTCGTACCATCCGTGAAAGAATGAACGTTCGTGATAATGAGGTGTTTACACCTACCGATTTGATAAATGCTAAAACATTATCGTCAGTAATCAACTCGTTCTTTGGAACCAATCAGTTATCACAATTTATGGACCAAACCAATCCTCTTGCAGAGATCACGCACAAGCGTAGACTTTCGGCACTAGGGCCTGGAGGTTTATCCCGTGAGCGTGCTGGTTTTGAGGTACGTGACGTTCACTATACGCACTACGGTCGTTTATGTACTATTGAAACTCCTGAAGGTCCGAATATTGGTTTGATCTCTTCTCTTTGTGTATTTGCAAAAATAAACAAATTAGGATTTATCGAAACACCATATATGAGTGTTACCGATGGTAAAGTAGATGTTGATAAACCAGTTACTTATTTAAGTGCTGAAGAAGAAGGACAAAAGATTATAGCTCAAGCTGTTACCCCTATCGATGAGAAGGGTAACTTTAAAGAAGCTAAAGTTAAAGTTCGTTATGAAGGAGATTTTCCGGTAGTTGAACCATCAAAAATTAACTTGATGGACGTTGCTCCAAATCAAATTGCATCTATTGCAGCATCATTGATTCCTTTCTTGGAACATGATGATGCTAACCTTGCTTTGATGGGTTCTAACATGCAACGCCAGGCTGTACCTTTGTTACGCCCTGAAGCTCCAATTGTTGGTACTGGATTAGAGCCTTTAGTTGCTCGCGATTCCCGTGTATTGATCAATGCCGAAAGTGATGGTGTTGTTGAATACGTAGATGCTAACGAAATTGTTATCCGTTATAACCGTAATGATGATGATCGTTTAATTAGCTTTGATGATGATGTTAAACGTTATCAGTTAACTAAGTTCCGCAAAACCAATCAAAGTACTTGTATCAACTTGAAGCCAACTGTAATTAAGGGTGAAAAAGTTACAAAAGGACAAGTATTGTGTGATGGCTATGCAACCCAAAGTGGTGAATTGGCTTTAGGACGTAATATGAAAGTTGCATTTATGCCTTGGAAAGGTTATAACTTTGAGGATGCAATTGTAATTTCTGAACGTGTTGCACGTGAGGATATTTTTACATCCATCCATATTGATGAGTATTCTTTGGAAGTGCGTGATACAAAACGTGGTTTAGAAGAATTAACATCTGATATTCCAAACGTTTCTGAAGAGGCTACTAAAGATCTTGACGAAAACGGATTGATCCGTATTGGTGCAGAAGTTAAAGAAGGTGATATTCTTATCGGTAAAATTACTCCAAAAGGTGAAACAGATCCTTCTCCGGAAGAGAAATTGTTACGTGCTATCTTTGGAGATAAAGCTGGCGATGTTAAAGATGCATCTTTGAAAGCGCCTCCTTCATTACGTGGTGTGGTTATCGACAAAAAATTGTTTTCAAGACGTATTAAAGATAAGCAAACCAAATCAGAAGAAAAACCTTTGTTGGATAAGATCGACAAAGAAAACAATATTGAAGTTGCTGCTTTGAAAGCAAAATTAATAGATAAACTTTTTGTATTGGTTAACGGAAAAACTTCACAAGGCGTTTTCAACGTGTTGAAAGAAGAAGTTGTTCCTAAAAGCACAAAATTCACACAAAAAAGTCTTGAGAAAATAGATTTCTCAACTGTTAATCCAGGTAAATGGACAACAGATAAAGATCTGAACGAAAAGATCAAGACCTTGCTACATAACTATTATATTAAGTTCAATGATTTATTAGGATCTTTCAAACGTAAAAAATACGCACTTACCATTGGTGATGAGTTGCCTGCTGGAATTGTTCAGCTTGCAAAAGTTTATATCGCTAAAAAACGTAAGTTGAAAGTTGGTGATAAAATGGCTGGTCGTCACGGAAATAAAGGTATTGTTGCTCGTATTGTACGTGATGAAGATATGCCTTTCCTTGAAGATGGTACAATCGTTGACATTGTGCTAAACCCGCTTGGTGTACCTTCTCGTATGAACCTTGGTCAGATCTATGAAACAGTTCTTGGTTGGGCCGGACAAAAATTAGGAGAGAAATTCTTTACTCCTATCTTTGACGGAGCTAGTCCTGATGAACTAAATCAGTGGTCAGATAAGGCAGGTTTACCGCGTTTTGGACGCACCTATTTAACTGATGGTGGAACAGGAGAAAGATTTGATCAGCCGGCTACTGTTGGTGTTATCTATATGTTAAAATTAGGTCACATGGTAGATGATAAAATGCACTCCCGTTCAATCGGACCATACTCTCTTATTACACAACAACCTTTGGGTGGTAAAGCTCAATTTGGTGGTCAGCGTTTTGGTGAGATGGAGGTTTGGGCACTTGAAGCATTTGGCGCAGCCAACATCCTTCAGGAGATCCTTACCATTAAATCTGATGACGTTGTAGGACGTGCAAAAGCATACGAAGCTATTGTTAAAGGTGAAAATATGCCAACTCCGGGTATCCCTGAATCATTCAACGTATTGTTGCATGAGTTAAGAGGTTTAGGATTGAATATTGCTCTTGACTAAATTTAAGTTTAAAAGTTTAAGGTTTGAAAGTTAAAATTTCAGGATACGATTTGTAAAATGAAAATTAAACTTTTAAACTTTAAACCTTGAACTAATTCAACTTTGGATTTTCAACTTTTTAAACATATAAAACAAACATGGCTTACAAAAGAGATCTCAAATTAAAAAGTAATTTCACAAAAATCACAATCAGTCTTTCATCACCGGAAGCAATTTTAGAGCGTTCCAGTGGTGAAGTAGTAAAGCCAGAAACTATCAATTACAGAACTTACAAACCAGAGATGGGTGGTTTGTTTTGTGAGCGTATTTTTGGACCGGTAAAAGATTGGGAGTGTGCTTGTGGTAAATATAAACGTATCCGTTACAAAGGTATCGTATGTGACCGTTGTGGTGTAGAAGTAACTGAAAAGAAAGTGCGTAGAGAGCGTATGGGACACATCAGTCTTGTTGTTCCTGTTGCTCATATCTGGTATTTTAAATCATTACCCAATAAAATTGGTTATTTATTAGGTTTACCTACTAAAAAACTAGACGTTATCATTTATTACGAACGTTATGTTGTTGTAAATGCTGGTGTTAAAGCTGCTGATGGAATCAATTACCTTGATTTTTTATCAGAAGAAGAATATTTGAATATTTTGGATACTCTTCCAAAAGAGAACCAATATTTAGATGATAACGATCCTAACAAATTCATCGCTAAGATGGGAGCAGAGGCATTAGTTGCACTTTTGAGCCGCGTTGATCTGGATTCATTATCATTCGACTTACGTCACAAAGCAAATACAGAAACATCTCAACAACGTAAAAACGAAGCTTTAAAGCGTTTACAGGTTGTAGAAAGTTTCCGTCAGGCAAATACACATATTGAAAATCGTCCTGAGTGGATGGTTGTTAAAATTGTACCTGTTATTCCACCTGAATTACGTCCTTTGGTGCCTTTGGATGGTGGCCGTTTTGCTACTTCTGACTTAAATGACCTTTACAGACGTGTTATTATCCGTAACAACCGTTTGAAACGTTTGATCGAGATTAAAGCTCCTGAAGTAATTTTACGGAATGAAAAACGTATGTTACAGGAGTCGGTTGACTCATTGTTCGACAACTCACGTAAATCAAATGCTGTTAAAACTGAATCAAACCGTGCTTTAAAATCACTATCTGATTCATTAAAAGGTAAACAAGGCCGTTTCCGTCAGAACTTACTTGGTAAACGTGTTGATTATTCCGCTCGTTCGGTAATTGTTGTTGGACCAGAAATGAAATTACATGAGTGCGGATTGCCAAAAGATATGGCAGCAGAACTTTTCAAACCATTCATCATCCGTAAGATGATTGAACGCGGTATTGTTAAGACTGTAAAATCTGCGAAGAAAATAGTTGATAAAAAAGAACCTATCGTTTGGGATATATTAGAGAACATCTTAAAAGGACATCCAGTTCTTTTAAATCGTGCTCCAACATTGCACAGATTAGGTATTCAGGCTTTTCAACCAAAATTAATTGAAGGAAAAGCGATACAGTTGCATCCTTTAACGTGTACAGCATTTAATGCAGATTTTGACGGTGACCAGATGGCGGTTCACGTTCCATTGGGACATGCAGCTATTTTGGAAGCTCAATTATTGATGCTTGCTTCTCATAACATCTTAAACCCTGCTAATGGTGCACCGGTTGCTGTACCTTCTCAAGACATGGTTCTTGGTCTTTATTACATGACCAAGGGGAAGAAAACTACTGCGGATGAAAAAGTGAAAGGTGAAGGCCTTACTTTTTATTCACCGGAAGAAACTATTATCGCTTATAACGAAAAACGTGTTGACTTACATGCATTTGTAAAAGTACGTTTACAGGTAAAAGAAGGTGATGTTTTTGTAAACAAATTAATTGAAACTACTGTTGGTCGTATCTTATTCAACCAGGTGGTTCCTAAAGAAGTTGGTTATATTAATGAATTGCTGACCAAAAAATCATTACGTGATATTATCGGTAACATCGTTAAGGAAACTGGTATGGCTAAAACAGCTAAGTTCCTTGATGAAATGAAAGCTTTAGGATTTATGATGGCATTCCGCGGAGGTTTATCATTTAGCCTTGGTGATGTTATGGTTCCAGATGATAAGCAAAAAATGGTTGCTGATGCTAACAAACAAGTTGATGAGGTAGTGGCAAACTACAACATGGGTTTCATTACCAACAACGAGCGTTACAATCAGGTAATTGATATCTGGACACATACCAACTCTCGTATCACTGCTAAGGTATTAAATACTTTGACAACTGATCGTCAGGGATTCAATCCGGTTTATATGATGTTGGATTCAGGAGCGCGTGGTTCGAAAGAGCAAATCCGTCAGTTGGGCGGTATGCGTGGTTTGATGGCAAAACCTCAAAAAGGTGCAGGTGGGGGAGAGATCATTGAAAATCCGATCCTTTCTAACTTTAAAGAAGGTCTGTCCATTCTTGAGTATTTCATTTCAACTCACGGTGCTCGTAAAGGATTGGCGGATACAGCGTTAAAAACTGCTGATGCCGGTTACTTGACAAGACGTTTAGTTGACGTTGCTCAAGACGTAATTATCACAGTTGAAGATTGTGGTACTTTGCGTGGATTGGTTGCTACAGCATTAAAGAAAAATGATGAGATTGTAGAATCATTATACGATAGAATTTTAGGTAGAACTACTGTACATAATGTATATAACCCTTTAACAGGAGATATCATTGTGGAAGCAGGTGAAGAATTGACAGAAGATTATGCGAAACAAATTGCGGCTTCTCCGATTGAAGCAGTTGAGATCCGTTCGGTTTTAACTTGTGAAAGCAAAAACGGTGTTTGTGGAAAATGTTACGGACGTAACCTTGCTACAGGCCGTATGGTTCAAAGAGGTGAAGCTGTTGGTGTTATTGCAGCTCAATCAATTGGTGAACCAGGAACTCAGCTTACATTGCGTACATTCCACGTGGGTGGTATTGCATCTAACGTTGCAGCACAGTCTAAATTAGAGGCTAAGTATGACGGTATCATCGAAATTGACGAATTAAAAACAGTAAAACGTAAAAACGCTGAGGGACAAACAGAAGATGTTGTAATTGGTCGTTCTGCTGAGATGCGTATCATTGATTCTAATACTAGAATTGTTCTTACAACCGGTAATATTCCTTATGGTTCGCAAGTATATGTGAAATCAAACGAAAAGGTTAAAAAGGGCGATTTAATATGTGATTGGGATCAGTACAATGCTGTTATTGTTTCTGAATTTGCAGGTAAGATCGAATTTGATAATGTTGAGGAAGGTATTACTTTCCGCGAAGAATCGGATGAGCAAACAGGCTTTAAAGAAAAAGTTATTGTTGAAAGTCGTGATAAATCTAAGAATCCTTCCATCAAAATTGTTGTAAATAAAGATGTATTGCGTACTTACAGTATTCCTGTTGGAGCACATATCATTGTAAACGACAACACTAAGATTGAAGCAGGTCAGATTCTTGTTAAGATCCCTCGTTCTTCAGGTAAAACTGGGGATATCACAGGAGGTTTACCACGTGTAACTGAATTGTTCGAAGCACGTAACCCAAGTAATCCGGCTGTGGTTTCCGAAATTGATGGTATCGTATCATTTGGTAAGATCAAACGTGGTAACCGTGAGGTACATGTTGAATCAAGAACAGGTGAAAAGAAAACGTACTTAGTACAACTTTCTAAACATACATTGGTTCAGGAAAATGACTTTATCAAAGCTGGTGAGCCATTATGCGATGGAGCAATCACACCAAGTGATATTCTTGCTATCAAAGGACCAACAGCTGTTCAGGAATACTTAGTAAACGAGGTACAAGAGGTTTATCGTTTGCAAGGTGTGAAGATCAATGATAAACATTTTGAAGTAATTGTTCGTCAGATGATGCGTAAAGTTGATATCAGCGAAGCAGGTGATACTATTTTCCTTGAAAAACAATTGGTTAACAAATCAACGTTCATGGAAGAAAATGATAACTTGTATGCTAAAGTAGTTATACTTGATGCAGGGGATTCAACCTTGTTCAAAGCAGGTCAGATTGTTAGTGCACGTAAATTGAGAGATGAAAATTCTTCATTGAAACGCAGAGATATGAAAACCATTGAAGCGCGTGAAGCAATTCCGGCTACTTCAAGCCAGGTATTACAAGGTATCACACGTGCATCATTACAAACTAATAGCTTTATGAGTGCTGCATCGTTCCAGGAAACGACTAAAGTATTAAATGAAGCTGCTATAAGCGGAAAAGTGGATGGTTTGTTAGGATTAAAAGAAAACGTTATTGTTGGACATTTAATTCCTGCCGGTACCGGCTTAAGAGCTTACGACAAAATGATCGTTGGTTCTCAGGAAGAGTACGATCGTCTAATGGCTTCTAAAAAAGAAGCTTTGGAAGCAGAAGCATAAGCCCCTACGAATTACGAATACGTAAAGAGGTTGATAAATTGAAAAAGGGACAACAGCAATGTTTGTCCCTTTTTTAGTAAAAACCGAATAGTTTTTTTATGTTACGTTTTTACTGTCCGGAATTACAAGGATTAAATTAAGAACCTCCCCCCTTGAAAAGAGGGTAGGGGGATTAAAGGCGATAATCAGTATTAATTTTATATTTCAAAAAAAAGAAAAAAATGGAAGAGCCACAAAACAATCAGCTAAACATTGAACTAAGCGAAGAAATTGCTGAAGGTATTTATTCAAATCTTGCAATTATTACACATTCAAACTCTGAATTTGTAATTGATTTTATTAAAATGATGCCCGGTATTCCGAAAGCAAAAGTAAAATCACGTATCGTTCTTACTCCACAACACGCGAAACGTTTGATGAAAGCCTTGAAGGATAATATCTCCAAATTTGAACAGGCGCATGGTTCTATCAAAGACACGGATATGCCAAATGGGTTTCCTTTAAATTTTGGTGGGCCAACTGCACAGGCGTAAGTTTATTCTAATACAATTTATTAAGTTCAGCTAATCTGAAGTTAAGATTAAAAAAAGGATATTGATTTCTTCAATATCCTTTTTTAGAATCTAAATTATACTATAATTTCAATTCAAAAAGGGCAGTCCTAAATTTGTTTTATTATTTGGTGGGTTTTCTATGCTGGTTCGTTTCATTATTTTAAGGTTTTATCCCATTTATCGGTTATCTTTGCAAGTTTCAATAAGAGAGCATTGTGTTTAAGTAATTATTTCGACTCCTACTTGATCAATTAGCAGGGTAATCTATGAAATTAAGATGTATTTTTTTTATATTATTTTTTTTAGGGATTTATGATCTCATTGCTCAATGTGCTGTTACAATTGCTCCGTCAGGTTCTGTAAATGTTTGCAACGGAAATTCTGTTTCACTGGTAGCTTCGGGCACTGGCAATACATGGTTATGGAGCCCTGCAACCGGATTAAATACAACAAGCGGTAGCACTGTTTCTGCATCTCCCTCCATCACAACTACTTATACGGTAACAAGAACATGTCCTGATTTAACTACAGGTACAGCAAGTGTTACTGTTATTGTAAATCCGAATCCGACACCAACTATTTTATTTAATCCCAGTACTGTTCAATGTAGCGGAACAGCAATTACATTTTCTGTCCCGAGTCCTCAAGGAGGTGCAACCTATGCCTGGAATTTTGGTGATGGTACAACAGGGAGCGGGACAAGTGTTTCCCATGCATTCGCAGCTTTTGGTAATGGAAATACCTCTTTTTCTG
>JAIOQD010000464.1 GCA_021413595.1 Bacteroidota bacterium
GATAGTATCATTACATCCGCTGGCATCCGTTACAACTAAACAAACATTATAAACACCTGCTGTAGTATAAACGTGTGATGGGTTTTCTAGGATGGATCCGGTGGAGGAATCTCCAAAATTCCATAACCAGGATACATCTGAAGCAGATTGATTCTGGAAAGTGATATTCTGACTAATATCAGCAGAAGCATCACTAACTGTGAATGCGGATGTAGGCCCCGGTACTAAACTTACTGTTTGTGTAATTGCACCTGTACACCCTTGCGCAGATACAACTGTTAAGATAACAGGGAACGAACCGCTGGTAGGAAAAGAATGTGTTGAGCTTGTTAATGTATCAGTAGTTGTATCACCAAAATCCCAATGGGTAGATGCTATTGTTGAGGAAACAACTGTAGATGTATTTGTAAATAAGGTTCCGTCATTCAAACAAACACCATTTGCAGTATAACTTGCTACAGGCTTACAGAAAACAACAACACTTTGCAAATTAGAATCAATACAGCCATTATTTGCTGTTACAACAAGTGTTACATTTTTTGATCCGCATGAAGAATAAGCATGGGTTGGAGATGGTGTTAGGCTTGGCAAACTTAAATCTCCGAAAGTCCAGGTCCAATTAACGATAGTACCAACAGACGTAGATGCATCGGTGAATACCACATCACCATCTTCACATGTTTTATTATTACATCTAATGTATCAAATACTGACTGGCAACCGCCATTATTGCTGGATACGAATTTCAGGGTTACAATTCCGGCAAGATTATCTGCAGGACTAGGGTAATATAATCCGTTAAGTGTGGTGCTGTTTGGCAAAAAGATACCTGTTCCACTTGAACTCCATGTTCCGGCTCCTGTTGAAACGGTTACATCCAAAACAATTGGGCTGCCTGAGCAAGAACTGTCTTCTGTTTTTACAATAACGGTAGGTAAAGCTGTAAAAGTAACAGTGAGAGAATCACGGGTAGCTAAGCAGATTCCGTTGCCTATTGATTCTCTGTAAAGGATTACCGAACCTGCAGCGGTATCAGCGTTGCTTGGAAAATAGGTTGTTACATTTAAACTTGAATCTGCAAATGTGCCTTCAACACCTAAACTATACCATCTGCCGCTAGTAGCTCCTGTAATGGTTGAAGAAAGAGGAACACCGGATGTGTCTTTACAAACAGAAAAATCTGCTCCAACATTAACGGTTGGGCCGGGATTAAAAATTATCAGAACAGTGTCGCTAACATTTGGACAATATGGACTGCTAAACGAAGTAAATACTACCGTATCCATACCATTTGCTTTCGCGGTAGATGTTGGAGTGTAAATTGGAGTTAATGATGTGTTATTTGAAAATGTTCCAGAACCACTCCAAGAACCACCGCCTGCATTTAAAACGCTTCCCATCAAATTAACGATCAAATTGTTATCACAGCTAATAACATCAGTTCCGGCATTAGTAACCACTAAATTTTGAATCCCAACACCTATTGTAATACTATCTTTACATCCAAGGTTCCACGTAACAACCAGCTTTACATTAAAAGATTGATTACCAGCACTATAAAGGTGGGCAGGGTGTTGTAAATTGGATGTGTTATTACTACCTGAAGCCGGATCACCAAAATTCCAATTCCAATTTATAATTGCATCGCCTCCATTAATAGTTGACACATCTGTAAAATTTACGGAATCAGATATACATTTTGGGGCATTTGTATTAAAACGGGCAGTATCTCCCGGACAGGATGCGGAGGATAACAGTGGACTTAAAAAGATGAAAATATAAAATAATAGTAGTTTATTCTTCATTCCAATTTTTGTTTTTTCAATAATAGAATGTGTAAAAGTAATAAATTTTTGATACAACCAAATTTTTCTTAAAAAAAAACACACACTCATCCGAACTTTTCAAAAAGGGGGTGTTATTTTAGCCTGTAATGGTTGATTTTACATGATTCGTAAAAAAAGCAGAGAATAAAAGGCTCTCGTTTTAGAAAAAGACACCATTTTGATTAAAATTAAATTTAGTTTGTTTTACGATTACACTCCTTGCTTTAGGCTGTATTCAAAGTATTACGTAGTCAAGAGTTAAATAATAACAAAGGCATATCCTTATTTTTTCAACAAAATTAGAAAAAGCTGTTTTCCTCTTAGCCTTTACACGTCTCAATAATTCGAGCGGAAGAAAGGTTATTAGAGCAACAAAAATCTGCGACTTCACTCCATTTGGACTTGTGCTAACAAATGTTTTTACGTTTAGATTTTGCTTCAATAATTTGAAAAATGTTTCAATATCCCATCTGCGTCTATACAAAGCAGCAATGGTAGAGACTTTTAAGTCCAAGATTATTTGTAATAATTTCAATTGTGGTGTTTTTTTTCTAAAGAGTTTTATTTTAGAGTTAAAAGATTCGGCATTTGCAGTAGTATTTCTATTTCTAAAGACGTTCAAAATGTTATCCATATGATAATCTATTGATTTAGCAACACTATTGAACTCTTTTAATTCTACTTCTTGTTTTATGTTTTTTATCCATTTTGTAAATTGTTGTTTTGCATTTTCAGCTCGATGATTTTCGTAAATGTAGTATCTTCTCTATTTGTTTGTTTTAAAAAATCGGAGAGATCTTTTGTAAATTTCGTGCCTTCCGCTATCAATGTAAAATCGCGATGAATATATTTTTTATCCTGTTTATGAAACCAACGCCTTCTGTGTATTTCTATATAAACGGCATTACCTCGAAGGGGGAACTGTTGGACTAATATTACTAAGCATTGAAATAAATTATCCTTCCTCATACATAACAAAAAAATTGTTTATTTTTGATAGGTTCTTCTTTATGGAATTGTGATTTTCAAAAAAAATTACCAGAAGATCACAGTTTACAATAAGATGCTTTTAAGCGTTCAATAACATTAGATATCAATAATGAAAAACTCATTTTTTACAATTATCCTGTTCACATTATTGCAAATTTGTTTACTATCATTTGGCCAAGCTCCTCCCGAAGGTATAAGCTATCAGGCAGTTGCAAGAGACAATTCCGGTAAACCAATCTCCAACTCAAATTTAAAAATCCGATTTTCTATTAAGGATCTTACCGCAACCGGCACTACTTTATTTCAAGAAACACATAATCGTAGTACCAATGTATATGGCTTATTTACATTAGTTATTGGGAATGGGGTACTTGTTTCAACTGATTCCTTTTCGGACATTAATTGGGGAAGTGGAAACAAATTTCTAGAAGTAGAAATAGATACAATTGGAGGTAACAATTATATATCAATGGGAACAACCCAAATGATGAGTGTGCCTTATGCCCTATATGCTAAGAAAAGTGGTACACCAGGCATTACAGGCATTACAGGCACAACAGGAGCTATAGGCGTATCCGGGAGTACAGGTGTAACAGGAGCTACGGGCCTTACTGGTTTTACAGGTGATATAGGTAGTACTGGTACTACAGGTGACATTGGAACAACAGGTGCTACAGGTGTTACTGGAAGTACTGGAAGTACAGGTTCTACCGGTGATACAGGAAGTACAGGTTCAACTGGAGACACAGGAAGTACTGGAAGTACAGGATCAACAGGTGATACAGGAAGCACAGGCTCTACAGGTGTAACAGGTGCTGACGGAGCATTAAATGCCTGGTCGTTAACCGGTAATACAGGGACAAACGCAGCAGTTAATTTTATTGGTAGTATTGATGATGTTTCGCTTAGATTCAGAACCAATAATACTGAAAAAATGATCATTGATTCCTTAGGTAACATTGGCATTGGAACTAGCAGACCAGCCGGCAAATTTAATGTAAGTGTGGGAAGTGATACAGCAGCTCTGGTTATTAATGCTATAACCGGTAATGTGGGCATAGGTACTACAAACCCAGGGCCACTCCCAACAGCCTTTAAATTGGACGTTCAGGCAGCAAAAGGTCAGTTGCAGGTATTATCTACTACCGTTGGGAATATTGCCAGTTTGAGAGCAACAAATGATGCAGGGAATGCTAAATTTGTTGTAGAATCAAGTACCGGAAATGTGTCCTTTACAGGTTCTACTCCTTATTCAGCTGTTTTTGGCACTGATTACCAGCGATCCTTACATTTAGCTACCGGATCTATAGTTAGGGCAACTATTGATAAAGACGGGAACTTGGGTATCGGTACTTTATTACCAGGCGCTTATCTAGACATTAATCCTACCTATACCGCAAACAGTATCGCTAATGTTTATAATGTTAATAGTGGTTTTACCATGAACAAAGTAGGGCAGATAATTACCAATTGGTATGGTGCATATATCAAAACACCTACTATTATTTTTGGCTCCATCACAAATAAATATGCCTTCGTAACAGAGGCTGGTGCTGGCAACGTGGGTATTGGCACTGTTGCACCTTCACAAACTCTATCTGTTGGGAATAACAAATTTTTAGTGGATGGTGTTAACGGAGACCTCACATTTACTGATGATCAGGCAAGTATTACATTTCCTGTGCCAACCGGAACTTCGAAACCAATGATTCAAATGTGGCCTTCGGGAACATCAAATCCTGACAGGATGGTTATAGCACATAGTCCTGCATTTACAACCTGGGGCTTACAATATCAGGATGTTGGCGACAAGTTTAACTTTTTGAGTTCAGGGACTGCTGTTCTAACTATTGATTTACAAAATCAAAATGTGGGTATTGGAACAATTGCACCTGTAAATAAATTGGACATAGAAGGTGGAGTTTCAATTGGGGCAGCGTATTCGGGAACAGCAGCAGCCCCTTCAAATGGTGCAATTATAGAAGGCAATGTGGGTATTGGTACTACTACACCAGGCAGTAGTTTGGAAATAGCAGGGGCTGTCACATACACTCCTACATCAAGAATTCCTGCAGCAGGGACTAGCATAGTCTTAACTCCTGGGAATGAAGGTTATATTCAACTTAAACCTGCTGGTGCAGGGACATCTGTAAGTGGGTTTTCAAGCACTGGGGCAAAAGTAGGACAGATGGTTATTATTGAAAATATGAATTCTGATTTTATAATTATGAATTCCGGTGCGGGGGTTAGATTAAATTTAGGAATACTCTTTGTTATGGGACAATTTGATACCATAACTCTTATTTTTGACGGAAATAATTGGATAGAAATAGGAAGAAGCAATAATTAATTAGTAACCATTGATCAAGGATTGAAAATCCTAACCAAATAGTTTATACAGAAAAATAAACTAAATTTGTACATTCAATTCTTTTGAAAAATAAAACAATACTTTTTTATGCACTATGTATGGTAAGCACAGCTTACCGGTTATTTATGTCACTAAGCCCTAACACACAAGCAGCCCGACAGCTTAGCGCCTACGGGGGTAGCGTCTCGCTACGCTCTTTTTAACAAGGCTTCCAGCCTACATGCATATTTTCTCAAAACATTTTTTAAAATTTCATACATATTTTTAAATTAAAAAATTTGCAATTTCATACCAAAAATCTGCATTGCAAATACAGATTAATCGCCTACGGCCTTACTTATTATGCATTTTTATCTATACTTAAAAGACCAATAGCTAAGTAAATACCACTTTACTAAATCCCTACCTTCTTCTAAAGTGTAATCATATTTAGTTGTACCTGTCAATAACTCATATATACTGCTATCACCCAAAAAATCTGTTAATTTTTTTGAGTGCAAAGTTTCATTAATAGATTCTCCGAATAGCGAAAGTAAACTGATTCTAATATCTTCTGGAACTTCAAAATCAAAAACAAAATCATGAAATTTATTTGATGCAATAGGCCAATCATAAACAAGTATTCCGTTTTGATAAATATTATTCCAATTTGAAATACTATTTATCATGTATTTAGTGAATTCTTTTCTCATTAGTCAAGGGTTTCAAGCTGGTCGGGATTTGCAATCCCGAGAAAATAGTTCAGGGATTTGTAA
>JAIOQD010000465.1 GCA_021413595.1 Bacteroidota bacterium
ATTAAAAGTTATAGCAACTATTTAGTTTAAAGTTTGAAAGTTCAAAGTCAAAAGTTAAAACAACAACTTTCAAACTTTGAACTTTATAACTTTAAACTTATGAAAAACTTTAAACTTATGAAAAATTACAAAACATATACAGGTCTTAACCTTTCGCAAACAGCCAAAGACATACAAAAAGTCTGGGATGAGAACAATACATTTGAAAAATCCATCAATCTACGCGAAGGAAAAACGCCTTTTGTTTTTTATGAGGGTCCGCCTAGTGCCAATGGGTTGCCTGGTATCCACCATGTAATGGCACGTTCCATCAAAGATATTTTTTGCCGTTTTAAAACACAAAAAGGATTCCAGGTAAAACGTAAAGCAGGTTGGGATACTCACGGATTACCAATAGAATTAAGTGTTGAGAAGGCTTTAGGAATTACCAAAGAAGATATAGGACATAAAATTACGGTAGAGCAATACAACATCGAGTGCCGCAAAGATGTAATGAAATATACCGATGTTTGGGCCGATGTAACTGTAAAAATGGGCTATTGGGTGGATATGGAACACCCATACATTACGTATGAAAACAAATACATTGAATCGGTTTGGTGGCTTTTGAATAACTTATATGCTAAAGGATCTATTTACAAAGGGTTTACTATTCAGCCGTATTCTCCTGCGGCTGGAACGGGTCTTTCTACGCATGAGTTGAATCAACCGGGATGTTATAGAGATGTGAAAGATAGGACGGCTATTGTAATGTTTAAAGCGAATTCACATTCAGTCCCAATTGATCTTGTAATAGATGGTTTAAAGTTACAAGCTGATGTTTATTTTTTAGCATGGACAACAACACCTTGGACATTACCTTCTAACACAGCTTTGGCTGTTGGTAAAAACATTGATTACGTTGCTGTGAAAACATTTAATCCGTATCCAAAATTAGGTGAAGAAAAAAAAGAAATTATTGTTATTCTCGCAACAAAATTGTTACATAAATATTTCCCTGAAAAAAACACAGAATTAAAATTTGAAGATTATAAGAATGGCGATAAAAACATTCCATTTCAAGTTTTAAAGCACTATAAAGGAATCGATTTAGAGTTTACAGAATATGACCAACTTCTTCCATTCACTCAACCAACAGACGGAGACGCCTTCAAGGTAATCCTTGGAGATTTCGTTACCACAGAAGATGGAACAGGTATAGTACACATTGCACCTAGCTTTGGTGCGGACGATTTTCGTGTTGCAAAACAAAACGGCATTGGCTCATTAACATTGGTTGACAGACGTGGTAAGTTTTTACCGGAAGTAAAAGATGGTATTTTCTTATATGGCGAAGAATATGTGAAAGAAGCTTATTTGACAGACGAAGAAAAGGAAAATGAATTTAAGTTTCAGAAAAAAATACTGGAAGACAATGGTAAAATCAAAGAATTAAAAGCCTATTTAAGTGTTGATGAGCGTATTGTTTTAAAACTACAGGAAGAAGGCAAGCTTTTCAAAAAAGAAAGCTACGAACACAGCTACCCACACTGCTGGAGAACCGACAAACCTGTTTTATATTACCCTTTAGATAGTTGGTTTATCAAAACTACCGCTTATAAAGAGCGCATGATCGAACTAAACAAAACCATCAACTGGAAGCCGGAATCTACCGGAACAGGGCGTTTTGGCAATTGGTTAGAAAACCTGAATGATTGGAATTTATCACGTTCACGCTTTTGGGGCATTCCTATTCCTATCTGGACAAGTGAAGACAAAACAGAGCAAATCTGTATTCAATCTGCCGAAGAATTAAAGAATGAAATTGATAATGCCCTTTCAAAAGGGATGATGCAAAGCAATCCGCTTGCTGCCTTTACACCTGGAGATAACAGTTCTGAAAACTACAACTCGTTTGATCTTCATAAACCGTATGCCGATTCAATTTTCTTAGAACGTAATGGTAAAAAATTGTTCCGTGAACCTGATTTAATTGATGTTTGGTTTGATTCCGGTGCAATGCCTTATGCGCAGCTGCATTACCCATTTGAGAATAAAGAATTGATTGATCAAAAGGCTTTTTTTCCAGCCGATTTTATTGCAGAGGGAGTAGATCAAACGCGTGGTTGGTTTTTCACACTTCATGCAATAGGAACCATGTGTTTTGATTCAGTGGCTTTCAAAAATGTGGTAAGTAACGGACTGGTATTGGACAAAAACGGCCAAAAAATGAGCAAACGTTTAGGTAATGCTGTTGACCCTTTTGAAACAATTGAAAAATATGGCCCGGATGCTACACGCTGGTATATGATTACCAATGCTGCTCCCTGGGATAATTTAAAGTTTGATTTGGAAGGTATTGGTGAAGTACAACGCAGGTTCTTTGGAACACTTCACAATACCTATTCGTTTTTCTCATTGTATGCAAATGTGGATGGATTCTGCTATTCAGAAGCAGAAATTCCAATGACTGAACGTACCGAAATTGATCGCTGGATCTTGTCTGAACTAAATACATTGATCAAAAAGGTAGATGAGGCTTATTCGGATTATGAACCGCATCGTGCCGGACGCTATATTGAAGATTTTGTGGA
>JAIOQD010000402.1 GCA_021413595.1 Bacteroidota bacterium
TTAAAGTTTAACGTTTGAAAGTTCCTTGTTTGTTGTTTGCAACTTTCAAATTTTAATTATCAAACTTAAACTCATTTTTAGTTTTAAGTATAATTTTTAATTGTTTTGTGGATTAAAAAACTTTTAAACTTTAAACTTTCAAACTTCAAACTTATTAAAAAGATGTTCAAAAAAATACTTATAGCGAACAGGGGAGAAATTGCATTACGCATTATTCGTACCTGCAAAGAAATGGGAATTAAAACGGTAGCAGTTTATTCTACTGCCGACAAGGATTCGTTACACGTTAAATTTGCTGATGAAGCAATTTGCATAGGACCACCTCCAAGTAAAGATTCTTATTTAAATATTCCAAGCATTATTTCATCTGCCGAAATTACTGATGCAGATGCGATACATCCCGGTTATGGTTTTTTATCGGAGAATGCAAAATTTTCAAAAATTTGCCAGGAACATAATATTAAATTCATCGGTGCTTCACCCGAAATGATCAATTCGATGGGGGATAAAGCATCGGCAAAAGCAACAATGATCGCTGCCGGTGTTCCTTGTGTTCCCGGTTCGGATGGATTATTGGAAAGTGCTGCCCAGGCAAAAGAATTGGCCCCTGCAGTTGGTTACCCTGTAATTATTAAAGCTACTGCTGGTGGTGGAGGTCGTGGTATGCGTATTGTCTGGAAAGAGGAGGATATGGATGCACTTTACGATTCAGCATTCAAAGAAGCAGAAGCTGCATTTGGAAATGGTGCCATGTATATGGAAAAATACATTGAAGAACCACGCCACATCGAAATTCAGATAGTAGGTGATCAGTATGGAAAAGCCTGTCACTTATCAGAAAGAGATTGCTCTATACAAAGACGTCATCAAAAATTGGTTGAAGAAACTCCTTCACCTTTTATGACCGATAAATTACGTGATGAAATGGGTGCTGCTGCCATTAAAGCTGCAATGGCTGTGAGTTATGAAGGTGTAGGCACTGTGGAGTTTTTAGTTGACAAGCACCGCAAGTTTTATTTTATGGAGATGAATACCCGTATCCAGGTGGAGCATCCTATTACTGAAGAAGTAATTAATTATGACCTGATACGTGAACAAATATTAGTTGCTGCTGGTGTTCCTATTTCAGGAAAAAATTATTTCCCTCAATTGCATGCTATCGAATGCCGTATTAATGCGGAAGATCCTACTCAGAATTTCCGTCCTTCACCAGGCAAGATCGTGAATCTTCATACTCCCGGTGGACATGGGGTACGTGTTGATTCACATATTTATGCAGGTTACACGATACCTCCTAATTACGACAGTATGGTTGCAAAACTTATCACTGTTGCTCAAACACGTGAAGAGGCAATTGCAAAAATGCATCGTGCATTAAGCGAGTATGTAATTGAAGGTATAAAAACAACTATTCCCTTCCATTTAAAATTAATGAAAGACGAAAATTTTATTAAAGGAGATTATACTACTAAGTTTTTGGAAAGCTTTGATTTGAGTGAGTAAGAGAACATATTACAAATAAAAAAAACGGTGCTGAAAAAATTTTCAGCACCGTTTTTGTTTTTACAGATAGTATCTGCATTCTGACCGGGACGAGACTCGAACTCGCACGTCTTGCGACATACGCCCCTCAAGCGTACATGTCTGCCAGTTTCACCACCCGGCCAAGGCTACAAAGTTAATTTTATTACCTGCATATTGCAAGTAAAAGAAAAGAAATACCAAAATCATACTGGCGACCAGTTTACAGCCTTTCTGCCCCTCCCAAATTTACACCCATAGTTATAAAAAAAATCCGGAGGATTCGCAGGTTTATAGAAAATGTTATTGGTATTATGTTCGACTCCAGCCGGAGTCGAAGAATCCACTAAGCATTTCGTTTTTATAAACATGTGATGCCTCTGGCATCATTCGAAAATATATAGTTTGTGCTAAAAGATTCATGCCGGTAAATTCGGCACAAGATATTCCATAGCTTCCTTTACTTCAGTTACCGGCTTATTACAGGTTTTGTTAGAACAAATGTAAATGGGTGTTTGGTTTGTTATCCACCTGTTTTTTAGAAGCGGTAATGAACTTTCAATCAGGCTGCCAGCAAATAGCGCATTGGGCAGATATTGTTTATTAAAAGCCTTTCTTTTATCATCAGCTTGTTGGCCCAATAAAGCAATTTCATAATATGGCTGGGTAAAATGGACTAATAACATTGCCCAATTACTGTATCCGGCACCATAATTAACAATTTCCACCAAAACATTGTTTAACATTTTACGGCTGATGATTATGTATTCCTCCTTTTCGAAGTGATGTCCCAATTTGAATAATGATTTTGCAATACTGGAATTGGAAGCAGGAATAACATTATCAGATAATTCCATTTTTCTGCTTATAAGTGCTTTGTCTTCATCGGAAGTAAAATAAAACATACCACTTTCTTTATCCTGAAAATGTTGAATGCAATAATCCATTAAGTCATTTGCTTTATGCAAATACTGTTCGTTGAAAGTAGCCTCATACAATGCGATCAAGGCTTCAATGGTAAAACAATAATCTTCAAGATAACCATTAATGGTTGATTTTCCATTTTTGTAATTG
>JAIOQD010000403.1 GCA_021413595.1 Bacteroidota bacterium
TCAGGATTGATTTAGCAATAAATTTATTTAGTTGCAGCTGAGGCTTCAGGTAAGTTTGTTCCGGTGCTGAATAACAAAGGAACATTGCTTCCTGCAGGCGATACGCGAAGGTATCCTGTCATCTCCTGGTGCAAAGCACTACAGAAGTCGGTGCAATAAAATGGATACATTCCAACTTTTTTCGGATTCCATCTTAATGTACAGGTTTCTCCCGGCATAATTAACAATTCTGCATTATCTGCACCTTTGATAGCAAAGCCATGTGGAACATCCCAATCTTGTTCAAGGTTAGTAACATGGAAATACACATCATCACCTACTTTTATACCTTCAATATTATCAGGTGTAAGGTGAGTACGAATTGCAGTCATATAAACATGAACTTTATTTCCTTCTCTAACAATTTTGGTTTCTTTTTCACCTAATGAAGCGTATGGATGTTTATTCTCACCTATTTTGAAAATTTTCACTGACTTATCTTTAATAAGATCAGCTTTTACTATTTGTGCATAATGTGGTTCCCCGATGGTAGGGAAATCCAGAATCATCTTCATTTTATCTCCGCTAATATCATAAAGTTGAGCACTTTGAGATAATTCAGGTCCAGTAGGTAAATAACGATCTTTTGTGATTTTGTTATAAGCGATCAAATATTTTCCATAAGGAGTTTTTGTATCTCCTCCAGCTGCACATAAATGTCCAACAGAATAATAAGTAGGTACTCTATCAAGCACTTTTAAATCACTAAGGCTCCATTTAACAACTTCTGAAGAAACGAACATTGATGTATAAGCATTTCCATTGTTATCAAATTCGGTATGAAGAGGGCCTAAACCTGGTTTTTTCACTTCTCCGTGTAATGCTGATTCATATTTAATGATTGGAATACCTTCGTAGTCACCAGCATAATCCTTTGCAGCAATAGATTTAATAATTTTGTCAAAGCTGAATACCGGAATTAATGCCGCTAATTTTCCACTTCCTACAATATATTCTCCAGTAGGACTAACATCACAACCATGTGGTGATTTAGGACAAGGGATAAAATAGCAGATGTCTTTAAATTCTTTTGTATCAAGAACTGTAACTTCCGTTTTAATTTCCGATGTTGCAGAGTGAGTGATGTCACTATAAGTATTGTGCGCATATCTAACAGCTTGTTTTTTACCTTTACCTGCTTTGATATACTCTTCAGCTTTTTTCCAATCAACTGCCATGATAAAATCTTTATCTCTTTGTGATGCATTTACCTCAAGCAATGTATTCGCTTGTTCAGTATTATACATAGAGAAGAAAAACCAACCATGAGATACGCCTTTTCCTGCACGGCTAAGGTCAAAATTTACACCGGGACACTGTAATTGAAAAGCAATGTCCATTTTACCATCCTCTTTACCCACACTTATGAACGATAAAGTTCCTTTAAAGTTCTTTTTATAGGTATTAATAGGCACATCCCCATTTGCATCATCAGGAGGAATACTAAAACGGGTTCCAGCTACTACATACTCAGTATTTTCAGTAATGAAAGGTGAAGAGTGATTACCACCACTGTTAGGTAATTCGATAATTTCAGCAGTTCTGAATGTTTTTAAATCGATTCTAGCTACACGTGGTGTATTATTTGCATTTCCAAAAACCCAACGTCCATCATATTCTCCGGCAGTTTTAGAAACTTGTACGTGATGCAAGTCATCCCAAGGCACAAAGCCGTGTGAAGTATTTAACATTGGTTTTGTTTCTTCAGAAAAACCATACCCTTTTTCCGGATCAACCGCAAAAACAGGCATTACACGAAGCAAACGACCTGAGGGAATACCATAAACAGACATTTGTCCACTAAATCCTCCACTCACGAAGTTGTAAAACTCATCATATTTTCCGGGAGCAACATACACTTTTGAAGCTGCATCACCACTTACTGCATTACTAATATCTTTGGGTTTACAGGAAACCATCCCTCCAATCGAAAGAATTAAAAGTAGTGAAGCGCTGTTAACTAATTGCGTTTTCATAAAAAAATTTATTTATTTGTTTAATTATTAATTGCTTTTATATAATGGCTAACCATTACATTATGGTTTAAGGTTTAACACCGTCATTTTTGCGCATAAACTCCAAAAGGTTTCTAGCATCATCATCTGTTAAACTTTGATTGGGCATACGTACAAGACATATTTCCAACATAGCTTGTGCCTCTGGGTCTTTATCGATCATTGGATCAGGGTTAGTGATGAAATTCATGATCCAATCTGGATGTCTGCGTGTAGTTACACCAGCCCAACCCGGACCAACTAACTTTTCATCGGTAAGCTTATGACATGAAGAGCATTTAACATCAAATGCTTTTAATCCATTGTCAGCCATGGCAACGTTTAATTTTTCGTCAACTTCAACATCTTCAAATTTCCCTTCTCCACGCTTTGGATCATAACTTGGGTTTCCATTTTCTGTTGTTGTTTCAGTTTTTGTAGCTTCTGTTACTTCTGCTACCTTAGTGGATTTATCCCCTCCGCAGGAAGACACAACTCCTAATAATCCAAAGATTGATAGTACAACTATTTTTTTCATGATATTTTAGATTTAAGTTTAATTTCTGCGTGCAAAATAACGATTTTGAATAATACGTTTTTATGACAAATGTCATAAAATTGATTTTAATTTTAATTTGTATCCGTCAAAAAGCGGACAAAGGTATAAGTTATTGCACCTGAAACAGTTACACATTTTCTAAAAATGTTACATAATTCACAACTTTTATTTATTTTTTGGGATAAATTAAATCACAACTAAAA
>JAIOQD010000153.1 GCA_021413595.1 Bacteroidota bacterium
CTTGACAGAGGAACAGAGCTAACCTTTAAGCCTAACTGGCGTGAAACAAAAGAGTATGTTCAATGTTGCTATATGGATAATCGCCTGGGAGTTTGGAATGCATTGAAAGTGGCAGAAACATTGAAAGATGGGGTTATTTGTTTTTCCTGTTGGGAAGAACATGGTGGTGGAAGTGTTTCTTATTTACAGAAATTTATCTATGAAAAATATGGTGTGAAACAAGCCCTGATATCTGATATTACCTGGGTTACCCCCGGTGTCCCTCATGGTAAAGGAGTTGCCATATCACTCCGCGATAGCCTTATCCCACGAAAAAGCTATGTAGATAGGATAAGGGAGATAGCTAAAAAATCAAATGTCAAGTATCAGATCGAAGTGGAGGGGACTGGCGGCAGCGATGCAAAAGAATTGCAAATGGCTGCAAACCCTTGGGATTGGTGCTTTATAGGTGCTCCTGAGGATCATGTTCATTCACCCGATGAAAAGGTTTATAAAAGTGATATTGAAGAGATGGTGAAATTATATAAGCTATTGATGGAGAAATTGTAAGAGTTAGATTTTTTACCCTGACAGGGTTCCAAACCCTGTTAGGGTTATTATGCTTGTCTTAACACTACTTAAAGAAACTGAAAATACATAATTTCGCCACCCTTTCATTTATCGGTTTTCCCATTAAAATAAATGTCTTGGTTTATTAGCGTGGAACTTGAACCCTAACAGGGGTTGAACCCTGTCAGGGTAATGTGAAAATCAACTGTGATGATATGGCTCATTTTTTAATATAGTCATTGCCCTATACAACTGTTCCACAAAAAATAAACGTACCATTTGATGTGAAAAAGTCATTTTTGAAAGCGAGATCTTTCCGTGGGCTCGTTTATATATTTCCTCCGAAAATCCGTATGGTCCGCCTACTACAAAAACAATATTTTTAATTCCTGAATTCATTTGTTGTTGAATAAAGTCGGAAAAATTAACCGAACTGTATTCTTTTCCATTTTCATCAAGTAAGATCAAGCGATCTGATGATTGAATATTTTTGAAGATTAATTCTCCTTCTTTTTGTTTCTGTTGTTCAATACTTAAGGCTTTTGTGTTTTTTAAGTCTGGAATTACAATCGTTTCAAAAGAAATATAGTGTTTTAGGCGCTGTTCATACATGCCGAAACCTTTTATAATGTATTCATGAAATATTAAATTGGCGCAATTATTGCTTAATAAACTAAATTAATAAATAAAAAAATGAAAACTAAAGCTATCATATTACTCGTCATTTCAATTTCATCACTTGCTTTTATGTCTGATATTATTGATGGTATTTCCTCTGCGATACGTACAGGAAATCCTAAAAGTATTTCAAAATATTTTATTGAGAATATTGATTTAAAAGTAATTGCTCAAGAGGATGTTTATAGCAAACAACAAGCTGAAATGATCCTTAAAGATTTTTTTACAAAACATCCTGTAAAATCATATACGGTTGCACATAAAAGTGAACCCAAAGCTGGTTCGCAATATGTTATCGGAACGCTTGAAACCGAAAACGGAAAATTCCGGATCTACTTTTTAATTAAAACTACCGGTTCGGAAACGCTCATTCAGCAATTTAGAATTGAGACTGAAAATGAGTAAAAAGCTATTGCCCGAATCTCTCTATAATTTTAGTATTCACCAATTTATCAGTCTGGCTTTGGCCGAAGACATGGGTGATGGTGACCATACTTCACTTGCCTGTATTCCTTCCTCAGCTAAAGGAAAAGCACATTTACTTGTAAAAGAAAATGGAGTGATCGCTGGTGTGGAATTGGCTCTCCTTATATTTAAACAGGTTGATAAATCTCTTAAAACAACTGTTTTTATTAAGGATGGAGCCCTAATAAAAAAAGGAGACATCGTATTGATTGTTGAAGGAAAAGCGCAATCCATACTATTAGCTGAAAGGCTTGTTCTGAATTGTATGCAACGCATGAGCGGTATCGCTACTGCTACACATAAATTGGTGTCACTCTGTAAAGGCACTGATACAAAGGTAATTGATACTCGTAAAACCACACCAAATATCCGTGGCATAGAAAAATGGGCGGTACTCCTTGGTGGTGGCGCTAATCATCGCATAGGTTTATACGATATGATTATGATCAAAGATAATCATGTGGATTATGCGGGTGGAATAAAACAAGCCATTGAAGCTGCAAGCGAATATTTGAAAATTAAAAAAAAGAAATTAAAAATTGAAATAGAAGCACGTAACCTCAATGAAGTAATACAAATACTTGCTGTAGGAAATGTGCACCGAATTATGCTTGATAATTTTTCAACTGAGGATACTAAAAAAGCTGTAAAATTAATTAACGGAAAATACCAAACTGAAGCTTCTGGTGGCATTACCGAGAAAACGATTGCCAGCTACGCGAAATGCGGAGTTGATTTCATTTCGGTGGGAGCACTTACACATAGTATTAAAAGCCTTGATTTGAGTTTAAAAGCCATAGACTAAATTTGAAAATGTGTCGATTTGATAATTTAGATATTTTAAAAAAATAAATTGTATGATTTGTTTTAAAAAAATTCTTACAAATAATTAGAATTTTTAGGCTTCATCAAAAAATATTTTCTTTAATTAAAATCAAGTTGATTGTGTTTAATTGTTTGATATTTAGTTGGTTATCAAATTATCAAATTGCCATATTGTTTTTATTATGCAACATAAAAATGTTAAGCGTTTAATAAAATTTAAGTTTATTCACAGGATACTTAATGCCAGCAAGAAAATTATTTTACCTGGCTTTGAGGGGATGTCATTGTACGTAGTCTCAAAGTTTTTTTTTCATGGTATAGGAAATGGAAATTTAAACACTCGTTCACAGTCACTTGCTTTCAGTTTTTTTTTGGCTCTGTTTCCATCTATCATCTTCTTGTTTACACTTATACCCTACATTCCGATAGAACATTTTCAAGATTCCTTGTTTAATTTATTGCAAACCTTACTTCCGAAATCAGCTTTTGAAGCCACAGAAGAAACGATTGCTGATATTATTAAAAATCAGCGTGGAGGATTGTTATCTGTCGGTTTTATTTCTGCTTTGTACTTTTCAACCAATGGATTTAATGAAATGATGAATGCTTTTAATGAGACCTTTCATATTATTGAAACCCGTTCTGCTTTTAAGCAAAGATTAGTATCTTTAGTGATGGTTCTAATGACAACTCTTTTTATATCAATTGCAATTGCTTTAATTATATTTAGCGAAATCGGGTTACAAAAAATTATTGAAAAGGATAACTTGGCTTATTACTTAATTTTATTTGGTAAGTGGTTTATTTTGATTTCTTTATGCTTTAGTTTTATTTCCTTCAACTATTACCTTGGCCCTAAACGAAAAAAAGGCTTTCGTTTTTTCTCGCCAGGCTCAATATTAGCCACTGGCTTAACTATTATCACCTCAATATTGTTTGCATACTATGTAAATAATTTTGGAAATTACAATAAGCTATATGGATCTATTGGAACGCTTATTGTAATTATGTTGTTCATCTATATCAATTCTTTGATATTACTATTGGGATTTGATTTAAATGCAAGCATTGTAAGCGCAAAAAGGAAACTAGGTAGGTTACACCACCCCTTGAAATTGGCCAGAAGATAAAATATACGATTTCTTATTACTGCAGGAATAATTTAGTTAGTACAGGTAAAAACAAATGCGGGTGGGATATTCATCGGAGTAAAGGTCAGGTCAACATTTTTGAATGTTTCTCTTAATTTTTTATACGCATTAAGCGAATATTGAAATTGAATAAATGCTCCACCGGGTTTCAAAACTTTTGTTACCACCTCTAAAATGTTTTTTACAACATTGTTTGGAATCATTGCTAATGGTAAGGAAGAAACAATGTAATCGGCTTTTTGAATGTTGTTTTCAGACAAATAATCTTCCAGTTTTTCAGCGGTATCGCAGATGACCTTTAAACGTGGATCTTTGATATTCTGAAGTTTTTCACAAAACTCTGTATTTGTTTCAATTGCCAATAAAAAGCAATCATCAGGCATCTTTTTTAGTAACTCAAGTGTAATATTCCCTGTTCCGGGGCCAAATTCAACAATGCATTTTACATTGGAAAAATCAATGGGTTCAATCATTTTTTTTACCAGATATTTAGAACTTGGTGTAATCGAACCGATGTTTTTACCTTCTTTTAAAAATTCTGAAAAAAAGTCTCCTTTATGCAATTTGTGTGTGGTATTATAATTGGTAAATTAAAATATTCATTTCATCCTTCTGAATTTACTGTAGATAGTTTTTTTATTTAAACAAATCTGTTTGCTTTCCGAAGGTACTACTATTTTCGTGATTTAGTAGCCACTCTTTACGCCATAACCCGCCTCCATAGCCAATTAACTTTCCACTGCTTCCAATAACACGATGACAAGGAATAAGTATAGAAATAGGATTACTTCCATTAGCACTGCCAACAGCACGTGTGGCATTTCTATCTCCAATTTGTTTTGAAATTTCCAGGTAGGATTTTGTTTTACCAAAAGGAACTGTATGCAGTTCATTCCAAACTTTTTTCTGGAAATCGGTTCCTTTAGGATTTAGTTTTAAGCCAAATTCTTTTCGGATACCTTTAAAATATTCATCAAGTTGATAGATACATTCCTTTAAGGAAGCATGAATTTTAGTTGTGTTATCTGCTTTTTTGTCAACAAAATAGAGGGAAGCTATCCCATCTTCATTTCCTGTGATTTCAATGAGTCCGATAGGGGAGGAGTAATATGTTGTATGGACTGACATTTTTAAATGGTTTTCTCAAATTTTATTTCTCCCGAAAATGTCATATTTAGCGAAGTCGAAGCATCTTGTTAATCAATAACAAAATTTCTCGACTCCGCGAAATGACAAATAGAAGCAATTTGAGACTAGAAACAATATTTGTTTTCAGCGATCATTTTTGCAGCAATAACTCTACGTGCTGCAGTTGTATTTAATCCTTCAGTTTTTGTGAAACGTTTTAAACCTGTAAGCATAATGCGTTGTTCATCGCCTTCAGCAAAGCTATTAATAGCTTCTTTTCCAGATTTGTGAATTTTATCAGCAGCATCATTCAAATAAACACGCATCATTTCTAATTGCTCTTTACAAGCCTCTTCGCCACGCATACCTACTAACTTTTCAACACGCAATTGTAAGGACTCACAAACGTATAATTCAATGATCATATCCGCTAAGTTCATTAGAATTTCCTGCTCTTTTGCAAGATTTGCCATTAGTTTTTGCACTGCAGAACCGGCAACCATTAATGTTGCTTTTTTGAAGTTAGCGATGTATTTTTTTTCTTCGGAGAATAATGTTTTTTCAGAAGAACCAAAATCAGGGATACTCATTAATTCACCTGCTACTTTTTGAGCAGGTCCCATTAGATCCAATTCACCTTTCATAGCACGTTTCAACATCATATCAACTGTAAGCATACGGTTGATCTCATTTGTTCCTTCAAAAATACGGTTGATACGGGCATCACGGTATGATCTGTCCATAGGTGCTTCAGCACTATATCCCATTCCACCATAAATTTGAACTCCTTCATCCACAACATAATCAACTACTTCGGAAGCATGTACTTTTAATATAGCTGCTTCTACAGCAAATTGTTCTGTTCCTTTTAATTTTGCTTTTGCTTCGTCCATTCCACCAGCAATCAATGCATTGGTTGCATCTTCAATGTTTTGGGATGCTCTGTATGTAGCTGATTCAGTAGCGAATGTACGGATAGCTTGCTCAGCAAGTTTGTAACGGATAGCTCCGTATTTTGATATTGATCTGCCAAATTGCTGACGCTCATTTGCATAATTAACCGATTGAGTGATAATTTTTTTAGAACCACCTATGGCAGCTCCAGCAAGTTTCACACGTCCAAGGTTTAATATATTTACAGCAATTTTAAATCCGTTCTGACGATCGGATAATAAATTTTCTACCGGTACTTTGCAATCATTGAAAAACACCTGACGAGTTGAACTTCCTTTGATACCCATTTTATGTTCTTCAGGATTCAAAGTGATGCCACCAAATTCTTTTTCAACAATAAATGCACTTAAATTTTCATCATCACCTATTTTTGCAAATACTGTAAAGATATCAGCGAAACCACCATTGGTGATCCACATTTTTTGTCCGTTTAAAATATAGTGTTTACCATCATCAGATAGCACAGCACGTGTTTTTCCGGAATTAGCGTCTGAACCTGCACTTGGTTCAGTTAAACAATAACATGCTTTCCATTCACCACTCGCCAATTTAGGAATGTATTTTGCTTTCTGCGCTTCGTTACCATAATATAAAATTGGTAAAGTACCAATACCTGTATGTGCTGAAATTGCTACAGCAAATGAATGTCCGGTACCAAGTACTTCAGTAACTAACATGGAAGTTACAAAGTCTTTTCCAAAACCACCTAATTCTTCAGGAACAGAAATACCTAATAAACCAAGCTCTCCGGCCTTATTTAATAAGTCAACCATTAGACCTTCTTCCTGCGTATCAATGCGATCAAGGTTAGGCCATACTTGTTGTTCTAAAAAATCCTGACAACTTTTTGCTATCATTAATTGTTCCTCATTCCATTGTTCTGGAATAAAAATATCATTTGCTTCTGTTTCCTTGATGAGGAATTCGCCTCCTTTTAATGTAGTATTTTTCGTTAAAGTTGTCATGTTTTTTAGATTTTAGATTTTAGATGTTAATTACAGATTATTAAGAGTAGACTATGTTTTTTCTTAAAGTTGATATTAATAAATTTATCATTTTCTCTAATCTATTTATATCGAGGAGAAATTTTTCTAAATCTTCTTTTTCGATATAAGCAAATTCAAAGGCTAATATTGCTTGTGTTTCAAACTCAAAACAAGATCCAATTGATATATTTAAAAATTGGGTAAATTCCTTATTACTTTTTCTCCCTGCTCCTTCAGCGATATTAGAAGGAATAGAAACTGCGGCTCGATTCATTTGAGAAGTTAATCCATACATCTCAGAAGATGGAAATAGTTTGGTTAATTTATACGTTAGTTTTGTGATTTTCATGGCATCCTGCCAAATTTTTAATTCTCTAAAATTATGCATCCCATAAACTTAAATAATTTCTAAAATCCAATATCTAACATCCAAACATCTAATATTCTTCTTAAAGCATTTCAAATACTCCAGCAGCTCCTTGTCCTGTTCCAATACACATGGAAACAATACCGTATTTTTTGTTTCTGCGTTTCAATTCATTGAATAGTTGTACAGATAATTTAGCACCAGTACACCCTAATGGATGACCTAATGAAATGGCACCACCATTTACATTTACAATCTCAGGGTTTAAGCCTAATTCACGAACAATTGCCAATGACTGAGATGCAAATGCTTCATTTAATTCAATTAAATCGATTTGATCCAATGTCATGTTTGCAAGTTTCAATGCTTTTGGAATAGCCGCTATTGGCCCAATTCCCATGATACGTGGAGGAACACCTGCCACTGCGTAGCTCAGTAAACGTGCGATTGGTTTTAAATTGTGCTCTTTCATGAATTTTTCGCTCACGATCATTACAAATGCAGCACCATCACTGGTTTGTGAAGAGTTACCTGCTGTAACAGAACCTTTTGCATTAAACACCGGTTTTAATTTTGCCAATGCTTCTGCGTTTGTATCCGCACGTGGGCCTTCATCTGTATCTATAATGAAATCACGGTTTTTCTTTTTGCCTGTAGCTTCATCAATGTATGTTTCAGTAACTTTTACCGGAGCAATATCATCTTTAAATTTACCATCTGCAATTGCTTTTACAGCTCTTTTATGAGATTGAATTGCGAATGCATCTTGGTCTTCACGGCTGATTTTGTACTCCTGAGCAACTGCTTCAGCAGTTAAGCCCATACCCCAGTAATAATCAGGGTTTGTAAGAGCCATAGCCGGGTCAGGAACAATTCTCCAGCCGCCCATTGGAATTAAGCTCATGCTTTCTGCACCACCTGCGATGATACATTCTGCTTGACCAGAATTGATTTTAGAAGAAGCAATTGCAATACTTTCCAAACCCGAAGAACAGTAACGGTTTACAATCATTCCCGGAACTTTATCGGTATCAAATGCCATTAAGGAAATGAATCTGGCCATGTTCAAGCCTTGCTCTGCTTCAGGCATTGCGCAACCTACAATAAGGTCGTCCACTTCTTCTGCCTTTACTCCAGGTACAGATTTCATCAAATGTTTAAGAACAGTTGCTGCTAAATCATCAGGTCGGGTGAAACGAAAACCGCCTCTACCAGCTTTGCCTACTGCACTTCTGAAACCTGCTACTATATATGCATTCATATTATTTAGATTTTTGATGTTAGATAATTGGATATTAGATTTTTGATGTTAGATATTAGATTTTTGATTTTTGATGTTAGATTCTTAGATTATTAAGATGTGAAACAAACTTAAGCAGTCTAACATCAAAAATCAAAAATCTAATATCCAAATAAATTAATTTCTCAAAATTTTTCCTCCGGTAATAATTGATTGGATACGCTCCAATGTTTTCTTTTCAGTACAAAGTGATAAAAATGCTTCGCGCTCCAAATCCAATAAATATTGTTCACTTACTAAAGTAGGTGAAGATAAATCCCCACCAGCCAATACATAGGCTAATTTTTGTGAGATTTTTTCATCGTGCTCGCTGATGTAATTTCCAGATCTCATGGTATTAGCTCCTAAATAAGCCAATCCCAATGCTTGTTTACCAAGTACACGGATATCTTTACGTTGAACAGGCTGAGTATAACCAGCATCAGCTAATTCAATACAATTTGCTTTTGCTTCAGCCAATAAACGGTGGCGTGATGTTACAATCACATCTTTTCCTTTTCGTAAGTAACCTAAGTCAAACGCTTCAGCAGCAGATGTAGATACTTTTGCCTGTCCAATTGTTAAGAAACGGTCACGGAAATTGTTTAATTCAACATCACCTTCCTGTAAATCATCTGCTAAACGAACAGCAAACTCTTTACTTCCGCCACCACCTGGAATTAAGCCAACACCAAATTCAACTAATCCCATATAGGTTTCTGAATGTGCAACAACTCTATCAGCATGTAAGCTCATTTCGCATGCACCGCCTAAAGCAAGGTTGTGAGGAGCAACAACAACAGGAATTGAAGAGTATCGGATACGCATCATTGCATTCTGGAATGCTTTGATGGCCATGTTTAATTCTTCGTATTCTTGTTCTACTGCCATCATGAAAATCATACCAACGTTTGCACCAGCACTGAAGTTAGCTCCTTCGTTTGAAATTACAAGACCGCGGTAATTTTTTTCAGCTAAGTCAATAGCTTTGTGGATACCTTCAATTACTTCACCACCAATAGAGTTCATTTTTGTGTGGAACTCTAAGTTGAGTATTCCATCACCGATATCGGTAATAGTAGTACCACTGTTTTTCCAAACAGTATTTTTTTCGCGGATATTATCTAACAAAATAAATGATTCTGTTCCCGGAATTATTTTGTATGATTTAGAAGGGATATCGTAATATTTTTTAGCGCCATCTTCTACTTTATAGAAAGCAGAAGCACCACTTGCGAGCATGTCATAAATCCAAGTCGCTGGTTTTTTACCGGCAGCTTCCATGGCTTTTACTGTTTCAGCAACACCCAATGCATCCCATGCTTCGAATGGTCCTAATTCCCATGCAAAACCTGCATTCATAGCAGAGTCAATTTTGAATAATTCATCGGTAATTTCAGGAATACGATTACTTACGTATGAAAATAAGCTGTAGAATGATTCGCGGTAGAACTCACCTGCTTTGTCTTTACCGGCAAGCAATACTTTCATTCTTGCTCTTAAATTATCAATGGTTTTTGTAGCTTCAAGTGTTGCAAATTTTACTTTTTCAGAAGGTTTGTACTCCAGTGTTTTCAAGTCCAACACATGAATGTCTGATTTACCGCCAGCACCTTTTACTTTTTTGAAAAAGCCTTGTTCTGTTTTGCTTCCAAGCCATTTATTTTCTACCATTTTAGCTACATAGCCTGGTATTTTGAATTGTTCGATTGCTTCGTCTTTCGGACAGGTTGCTGCAACACCGTTTGCAACATGTACCAATGTATCCAAACCAACTACCTCACATGTACGGAAGGTAGCTGATTTAGGGCGACCTAATACCGGTCCGGTTAATTTATCTACTTCTTCAACTGTTAAACCCATTTTTTCCACTAAGTGGAACAGGCTCATGATACCGAATACACCAATTCTGTTTGCAATAAATGCAGGAGTATCTTTACACAATACAGTAGTTTTTCCTAAGAACAATTCACCATAGTGCATCAAGAAATCCACAACTTCCGGAGAAGTTTTTGGAGTAGGAATAATTTCTAATAACCGTAAGTAACGCGGAGGGTTGAAGAAGTGAGTTCCACAGAAATGTTTCTGGAAATCTTCGCTTCTGCCTTCTGTCATCATGTGGATAGGAATACCGGAAGTATTGGAAGTAATCAATGTTCCTGCCTTGCGGAATTTCTCTACTTTTTCAAAAACTTGTTTTTTAATATCTAGGCGTTCAATTACTACCTCAATGATCCAATCACATGAAGCGATATCTTTCATATCATCATCAAAGTTACCGGTGGTAACACGCTTAGCATACGCCTTACGATAGATAGGCGAAGGATTTGATTTTAATGCAAAATCAAGAGCATCATTTACTATTTTGTTACGACTTTTTTTATCTGCTGCTGCATCTTTTGGAACGATATCGAGTAATAAAACTTCAATACCAATGTTTGCAAAATGGCATGCAATGCGACTTCCCATTACACCAGAGCCAAGTACCGCTACTTTTTTAATGATTCTATTCATATAGTTTTTTTTATGAAATTAAATACTTCTTATTTTAAAAGGTCATTCCGAAATGTTTCGGAATTTTTACTGTTGAGATGCTGATACCAGTTCAGCATGACTTTCTGAATAAATTTTGCTTAAGATTGACATAATACCAGCTTTTGTAGTTTATGACGTTCTTCA
>JAIOQD010000154.1 GCA_021413595.1 Bacteroidota bacterium
GAATTGAACAATACATTGGTACCCTTTTTTATTAAAAAGATACAAATGCGTGGCAATACCGCAGTTGTTACTATTGATGGTATCGATACAATTGAAAAAGCAGAAGAAATAATAAAATCAAGTTTATACTTACCACTTAGTTTTTTACCGCCATTAAAAGGCAAAAAATTCTATTTCCATGAAATGCCGGGCTATACTGTAATTGATAAAACGTATGGCGATATTGGTATCGTAGAAAAAATACTCGATTTTCCTCAACAGGCGATCTTTCAGATAAAAAAAGGCGAACACGAAATTTTGATTCCTGCAAAAGATGAATTCATTGTTAGTATTAACCGCAGTACCAAACAGCTTGAGCTAAACGCCCCGGAAGGGTTAATCGATCTGTATATCAATAATAAAGGAGATAATGATGAGGAAGAATAAATTCAAAACGCAACAAAATTATTGCGTTCTCTGAAAATTAGTTTAACTTTATTCTAGTATTTCAAACCATTATATTTTATATGCTTCGAATTACGAATTCGTAAGAGTTTTTATCCCAACATTATTTCTTAATAAGCCGGAGCATGTATGTCGAGCCAGGAATTTGTTTTTAAACAGTTTAAAATTCTTCAGGATAAGTGTGCTATGAAGGTTGGCACCGATGCTGTTCTGTTAGGTTCCTGGGTAAATACATCCAACGCAAAAACAATTTTAGATATTGGTACCGGCACCGGCATTATTGCTTTAATGCTTGCACAAAAATCAGATGCAACCATTGATGCAATTGACATTGACAAAAACGCTTTTGTACAAGCCTCTGAAAATATTGCAGGTTGTAAATGGAAAGAACGGATTCAAATTCATCATATTTCGTTACAACAATATTGTACCAACAGCTCTAAGTATGATCTAATCGTCAGTAATCCTCCTTATTTTGTTGATTCATCAAAAGCTTCCGAAGAATCACGAACGAATGCAAGACATACTGATCAATTACCTTTTTCCGATCTTTTAAACGGAGTTTTAAATTTATTAAACCCTACCGGATCCTTTTACGTAATACTTCCAACCAAAGAAAGTCAGGTGTTTCGTGATATGGCAGAAGAACAGAACTTATTTTTAACCAAGCTTACACGTGTTATTACCCTTGCAGACAGGCCTGAAAAGCGACTATTGATGCAATTTGAATTTACAAAAAAAACAGTTGAAGAAAATTTTATCACCATCGAAAAAGATGAACGTCACTCCTATACGGATGAATACAAAGAGCTGACCAAGGATTATTATTTGGCTTTTTAAAGGATGCTAAATAACCAATCATTACTAACATATTAATGCAATAGACTTTATATAAGTCAAAATAAATTATAATGTTTACAACAGAATCGAGGGTTAAAATTCTTACACACAATTTTCTCGACAAGCTTGTCGAGAAAGTGTGGCTGATTACCTTAACGAATTAAATATATAAAATCTTATTATTTATTTTATTTTTGAAAAACATTTGCTGACCATGCTTACAATAAATCCTAAAAAAGTTTCTATACCTGTACTACATAGTTATTTACTTGGCGCTGTTGCACCACGCCCTATTGCTTTTGCAAGTACCATTGATAAAGAAGGCAATCCCAATTTAGCTCCATTTAGTTTTTTTAATGTTTTCAGTGCCAATCCACCAATTGCTGTATTTTCTCCGGCACGAAGCGGACGAACCGGGCAAACAAAACATACCTATGATAATATAAAGGAAATACCTGAAGTAGTGATCAATATGGTAAATTACGATATGGTGCAGCAAACTTCATTGGCAAGTACCGAATACCCAAAAGGTGTAAATGAGTTCACTAAAGCTGGTTTTACCCCCCTTGAATCGGAAATGGTAAAACCATTCAGAGTAAAAGAATCTCCTGCTCAGTTAGAATGTAAAGTTAAACAGGTAATTGAACTTGGTGAAAATGGCGGTGCTGGCAACTTAATAATTTGCGAAATAGTATTGATGCATATTAGTGAAAAGGTGCTGGATGCTAATAAACAGATAGACCCCAATAAAATTGATTTGGTTGCCCGATTAGGAGGCAACTGGTATAGTAGAACTAATGGAAATGCTTTATTTGAGGTGGCTAAACCATTAATGAACTTAGGCATTGGAATTGATCAGATCCCAGCCTATATCCGCAATTCCAATGTATTAACGGGAAATAATCTGGGACAACTCGGGAATGTTGAAAAGGTTCCAACGACTATTGAAGTTGCCACATTTAAAAATTCAGGGGCTATTAATGAAGCGTTTGAAATTTTCGGAAAAAAGGGAAGCAAATTAGAAGATCATCTGCACCACCTTGCAAAAGGATTATTGGAAAACGGGAAAGTTGAAGAAGCCTGGAAGGTGCTATTGTCAATAGGTAATTAATGTTATGCCAATCACAAAATATCGTACATTTATGCTGAACATCCCTGCCGCCTATGGCTATGGAACTAGGCTAAACCGGAAAGAATTATAATACCAACACTTGTTACAAATTAATCCAATAATTTTATTTTTTAATGTAGCTAAACCTGACAAGTTTTCAAAACATGTCAGACCCAAAATCAAATAACGCACTGAAATACAACACATTAAACAAGTTATCTAAACCTCACAATCAACTAACTTTTCAAAAATTAGTCCTCAAAATCAGCTCTCTTTATTCGCTAACTTTTTAAAATTATACCAATTTATCAACACAGGTATATTCTTCTTGGAAGAATTCGTAAATTTGTATTAAGCGCTAACATTATTTGATAATAATATAAAATAACAATTAAACAATAAAAAAACATGGACATCACAGGGATCTTAAAAGTAAAAAGCGAAGCACAACAAGTATCAGAAAAATTCAAAAAAAGAGAATTTGTACTTACTGATAATTCATCACAATACCCACAACACGTATCTTTTCAATTAACACAAGACAAATGTAATTTGATTGATTCGTACAATGTTGGTGCTGAGATAAAAGTGCATTTTAATTTACGTGGTCGTGAGTGGACGAGCCCACAAGGTGAAATAAAATATTTTAATACGCTTGAAGCATGGCGTATTGAAGGTGGTGCTAATTCAGGTACAGGAAATTCTTCAGCTTCAAATAAAATGGAAAGTGTTTCAGAAACATTCACTGCGGCAACAGAAGGTGACGATTTACCATTCTAAAATCATTTTATTATATAAAATATTAGAGAATTGACGGATTATAAAAATTAATCGTGTCAATTCTCTAATTCATTAATTTTTAGCATCACTCGCCTTCTTCGCACTAGCACTCACCACTTTTGCAGTTGTACTAATTACTTTTGCCGTTTTCCCTACCAGTCCCGGGGCAGTTTTACTTACCTTTTCCGCAGTTTTCCCCACCTTACCAATTATTCTGGCTGTTGCCGAAAAATTAATTTTTTGTGACCACTTGTTTTGCCCCTTCGCTACAAAACCAATAAAAACAACTATTATAGTAAATAGCAGTTTCTTCATCATTTTATACATTTATTGAGATTCAAAAATTTAATACAAATTACGTTTTTTAAAAAATTAAATTCAATTATTTAAAATCTTATGCTTATAAACATTACTTATTACCGTCCTCTTGAAATCTGGAATGCTCCTGCATTAAGTGCATAAGCTGTTACAGTTCCCTCATCATTATAGTATGGTTTTAATTCAACTTCGCGCCCGGTAAGTTTGCTTATTCCTGTAGTAAGTACCTGCGCGATATCCCAACCGGTAACTTTTTTTAAATCACCACTTTTCTTTTGCGCAGCAATTGCATTTTTATCCAACAACTTTTCTTTGATTTTTTCGACTGCTAATTCAGGAATAGAAAGAAATTCAGCCGGTTTTTCGGTTCCGATTTTTTTAACAGGTTTTGCAAGTTCAATTGAATTATCTGCTAATTGTACCATTTTGTAAGGTTCAATCAATGAAGAGTCAGTATCAATAAATAATGCAACGCTCTCTTTATTTGATACTATTGATAAATTAGGAACCACTACATTCGAAGTCAAAAGTGAATCCTGAAGATTCAAATTATTTTTTTTGGCTTTTTCATTTTTTAATACCAACGTAATGGAATTAATTGGTGGCGTTATGATTTTTACAGCTTTGTTTTCCACTAAAACCGGACTTTCTATTAATTCTGATTTTTTATCCTTTATAAGGGGCACTTTAATAGCCATTTCTGGTTGTATGGTATTGTAATTAAATAAAAAGAACAAGCCAAACAACAGTAGAATAGCTGCTGCTGCCGATATATAATAGTAAAATGGAATGATTTTATTTAATTTATGCTTTAAGCTTGCTTTATCTTCAAAAACGATAGATCCATCAGCAACAAGTTTTGTTTTATTAAATAAAACATTTTTTTTTGTTAATTGCTTATCCTCAACCAAACGTTCATTCAATAAATTAAGCTCCTCAGTACTCAATAGTCCTTCCATTGCTGAGATCAATAATTCATCAACCTCAGAAACATTGGGCACTGCCTCAGCAGGATCAAACCTTTTTAAACCCTTTTTATGTTCAAAAACAATAGTAGTATCAAGAGATAATTTTGTTTTTTGAAACAATTCAAGATCAGCTTTAAATTGAGGATGTTGCGTTAAGAAATTATTCAATAAGCTAATTTCAGTACTGTTCAATTCATTTTCAACTGCTCTTATAAAATATTCGTTTTTATTCTCAAGCGTAACTTCTTTCTTTAATCTTGATTTATTTTCAAATTCAACAGAAGAAAAATCTTCAAGAGAAAAATTTTCAAAACTTTCAAGTTCCTCTTTTAATTGAGGATGTTGTTCAACAAAACGCAGCAAGTCCGCCACCTGAGCAGGTGTCAGATTTCCCTCGTGATAATCGAGGAAATATGCTTCGTAATTATTTTTGTTGATGTTCATGAGATCTTATACTCAATCCATTTACATTAAGTAGAGGGATTTATTATTCGTTTATAATGTCATTTTTAAACTTTATTCTATTGATTCTTCAACTATCTTCCCCTCTCTTGAGGAGATATGTTCTTCTCAAAAGAATTAAAGGGAGAGGTCATACCACATTCTCCATTGCTCCAATATAATTTTTTAAAAAACCTCTCGCCCTAAAAATATACACTTTTACCTGTGACTCGTTCAATCCGGTTATTTCACCTATTTCAGAATAATTGTACCCCTCATAATCGCGTAATAAAATAACAGAACGTTGTATTTCGGGCAGTCTTGTTAAAGCTTCATTCAATATCTCTTTTAAATCGTTGTAATGATCGCTGTGGCTTAAACTATGTAAATTTGATTCAGACAGCTCACCTTGTTTCTTATCACGTCTGATAAGATCAATCATTGTCCGATATGCCGCTGTGAACATATAGGATTTAGCATTTGTAGATTCTACCTCCGATACTTTCAACCACATTTTTTCGTATGTATCCTGCACAATATCACGCGCCTTTTCAGTATCCTTAATATTTTTAAGGATGAACCGATACAGATTATCTGCATATAAATCAACAGTCGTATTAAATTCTCCTACTGTCATTCTAATTAAGACATTCTAATGGATAAAAAGCAATTTTCGTTGGAAGTATGACGCATAGATCATCATAAAGTTACAGCAAACTTTTAAATTTTATTTAAAAAATACTTAATCCCTTTAAGATAAAAACGTTTTAGCTACTACAATTATTTTTTTTTTACAATAAACACCAATTAAATCGATGCTTTTAGCGAAAATGGCTCGTTTTTTTATTTCAGCCTTAAAAATTATTGTAACAAATGAACAACTGTAAGCGTCACATACTAAAAAAAGGATCAATTTAAAATAAATTCAAAAAGTAATAGTTCAACAAATCTATAATTGCAACTGTCATATAATTAAAATAAAATCTAAAAAAAATCACATAAAAAATTATAGCTGTAACAAATCTACAACTACAAACGTCACATAACAAAACTGAAATCTAAAAAAATAAATTATGAAAACTGGAAATATAAAAATAAAATTAGCTGGACTTGTTTTATTAACAGGCTTCTCGATATATACTTCCACGGCACAGGAAAAAAGAATCGTTGGTGATTTCAATGGCATAAAAGCAGGCGATTCTTTTAATATTATTCTCTCGCAAAGCGACTCAAATACTGTTAAAGTAGAAGCTGATGAAAAATCTCAATTGCAAATTAAAACCGAAATAAAAGATGGTATATTATCCATTATTGCCATAGATAATATTAAAAGCGATAAACCTTTAGTGATCAATATTGGAATTAAATCCCTTAGCAATTTGGATATAACCGGTGCTGCAGATGTAAAGTCAGACAATCAGTTAATATGTGATAAATTAACAATAGCATCAAATGGCGCAGGTAAAATTCATTTGGATATAAAAGCAAGTGATGTTAAAACTAAAATTAGCGGGGCAGGCAATGTTATATTAATGGGAACTGCGCAGATGTTAGAAGCAACCTTATCTGGAGCGGGTAATTTAAAGGCATCAAATTTGGAAGTAGATAAAGCAAAAGTAAAAGTATCAGGCGCAGGTGATGCAAAAATAAATGTTAAGCAAAATTTAGAGGCAGATGTTTCTGGCGCTGGTTCTGTAATCTACAAAGGAAATCCTATAAGTAAAAAAGATTCTTTAAGCAATTATAACGAAGAATTTAAACACTGGACTGGTTTTGAAATAGGAGTTAATGGATTATTAGATTACAAAAACAGTTTAGATGCTCCGAAAGGCGCAGCATTCATTGAATTGAACTATGCTAGATCAATTCATTTCGGACTAAATCTTCTTGAAAAAAATTTCCATATCTATAAAAATTATGTAAACCTAGTAACCGGTTTTGGCTTCGATTTCAAACACTATGCATTAAAAAATAATGTCACATTAAATTCTGATGCCACCTATCTGGATGCTTCCAATGACGCAGTAAAGTACAAGAAAAACACATTGAATGTAAGTTATATCAAAGCACCATTAATGCTTGAGTTTAACACCGGCAAAAAATCCAATCACAATTTCCATGTCGCTGTGGGTGCTCAATTTGAATACCGTATACATTCTGTATTAAAACAAAAATATGATTTGAATGATAAACATAATAAAATAAAACAACGTGATGATTTTAACCTGGAGCCTTTCCTTTATACCGCAACTGCACGTATTGGTTATAATAAGGTTACCTTATTTGCAAACTATGGATTGAACAGGTTATTTAAGAAAGATAAAGGTCCACAGGTATATCCATTTACGGCAGGAGTTAATTTCAATTTCTAAATTGGTTTGGGTAGGTTTTACGCACAGAGCGATTAGTTTCACCACTAAGATGTTTAGTGGTGAAACTTTATTTTTTTGTTTTCCATGGAATCACGGCAAACAAATTCAAAATTTTTCTCAACACATCAAAATATAATGTAAACCATAATAAGAGTGACATCCCCCAAATAACCCCAATGTTAACCCAATAGGTGCTGTATAAACTTCCAAACACATTTTTAGTTGGTGAAAAAAAATGTGAACGTATAAAATGATCCTTTGAACCATCTCTATAAATAGGATCTCCGGTAGCAATTAGTTTTCCATCACTTTCAATGATCTCATCCAGATCAGAACCTGCATTTTTTAAAAGATCTTCAATTTTTGAATTTTGATAATTACCAAGTAACTCCTGATATTCGGCCTTTCGCAAATCATTTTCCTGAAATCCTCCCATCCATTCATCCTTGCTCTTAACCGCCCTTTCATATTTTTGAGAATAGTGCTCCTTAACTTTTACCAGGTAATCTTTTACCTCATTAATTAAGTCTTCATCAATATTCCCGACCTCCATTTTATTGAAAGAAGGAAATATTATTTCGGGGATCGCTTTCATTTCCCGGTTTATTTCGTGTTTTAGTATTTCTAAATTTAGAGTAAACTCTTTTTTATTTTTAAGAGCATCCACAAGATCATTCATTTTCGAAAACCAATACACTTTCTTAAAACTGGCATTACTTATTTCCTTTTCATACTTATAAATCTGCTTTTCATACTTATTATTTACAAATTGATTAACTGCCAAAGCCTCGAAAGCCCAGCGCGAGGTCATTATCTCACCTGAAAAAGGCACCACCGACTGGCTGGATATTTTAGGGTTTAACTCTTCGAACTTCACAATTACCCCACTTAATAATATTTGCGGGATCAACAGAAAAGGAATCAAAATATAAATGGTAACTGCTGAATTAAATGCGGATGAAATATTCAAACCCAACATATTTGCGAAGCAGGAAGCGGTAAATAAAACCATCCAATAATCCAAATACATTCCTTTAATCTCTAAAATATAATTCCCTATTAAAACAAAAGTTATAGTTTGAATGGCGGAAATAAAAAACAGAATAAGTATTTTAGAAGTTAAATAACTTCCTTTACTCAAATTCAAAAACGATTCCCTTTTTAAAATTTTTCTATCTCTGATAATCTCTTCAGCACTAACTGTAAGGCCTATGAATAAAGAAACGATCACACACATAAAAATATAAGCAGGCATATTTTTATTATCAGAAAATAAATAATTCTGATTGTTTTTATAATATTTGATAAGCGTGGCTAAAATTAAAGCAAGCAGAGGGGCTTCTAAAAGATTAATAAAAAGATATTGTGTATTCGATAGCTTGGACAATACATCACGCGTAGTGAATACTTTGAATTGGTTTAAAAAATTCGGTTTTTTAAACGTGTTTTTAATAGGTTGTTTGGTACTGTCTTTTGAAATAGAAGGATTACCAGTATTTTTAGAAATATAAAATTCATTCCATTCTTTTGGAGATATTCTTCTCAATCTTGTTTGATTTCCATTCTCATCCAAAACTTTTGATTCTATAATATTAAATATCTGTTCAGGATTTACATTGCCGCAAGTGTTACATTCACTTTCATTCGCATTTACCTGATTGATAAGGGTTTTAAAATAAATTACCGATTCCACAGGGTTACCATTATAAATAGGATATCCGCCAACATCCAAGATAAGAAGCTTATCAAACATTTTAAAAATGTCAGAAGAAGGCTGATGGATCACTACGAATATAAGTTTTCCTTTCAGCGAAAGCTCCTTGAGTAGATCCATTATATTTTCCGAATCTCTTGAAGACAGCCCGGAGGTGGGCTCATCAACAAACAATACAGAAGGTTCCCGAATCAACTCCAACGCAATATTTAATCTTTTCCGTTGTCCACCACTTATAGTTTTATCAAGTGAATTACCAACTTTTAGATCCTTGGTTTCATACAGGCCAAGATCATTGAGCATTTCAATAACCATCCGATCAATTTTCTCATCCGTATAGTCATCAAAACACAATTTTGAATTATAAAATAAATTTTGATAAACCGTAAGTTCTTCAATCAATAGATCATCCTGAGGAATATAACCAATTACTCCCTCCAGTTCCTTTTTATCTTGATGCAGGTCATAACCATTTACCAGAACCTCACCTGATGATGGGGTATTGTTACCATTTAAAATATTAAGCAGCGTGGACTTCCCTGCTCCGCTCCCACCCATAATACCGATTAGCTTTCCCGAATTTTCAATAAAATTGAGTTTATGCAATCCAATGTGTCCACTTT
>JAIOQD010000411.1 GCA_021413595.1 Bacteroidota bacterium
CCTAACGTTGGTGCTACTTATAATACTTATAAAGACACAAAATTCAATAAAAAAGCAAATGGATTTACTGGATTGGGAGTGTCGCTGGATAGCAATAAAGATGCATGGATAAATGCAATTGCAAAAGATGGTTTAATTTGGGAAACCCACGTGAGCGATCTAGCCGGATGGCATTCAAAGGCTTCTGCTTTATATTCTGTAAATAGTATTCCTGCAGGCTTTTTAATTGATGAGAATGGAATAATAGTTGCAAAAGGAGGGGCTTTACGAGGAGAAGGTTTAGGAAATGAGTTGAAGAAACTGATCAAAGATAAAAACTAATTAAGATTCCAATTTTTTGTATTAAAGACAGGATTCGTAAGAGTTCTGTCTTTTTATATTTTATTTAAGCCTTATTTATGTCAATTTGTCTTGTTTTCCTTAGATGGCAAATAATTTGACTAAGAAATGGAACAATTAAAATCATTTTCTTTTTAATGCAAAAGAATTTGGTCATTGAACGAATGAAATCATAACTCTTACAATGGGAGAAAGTAGTATAAAAAAAATAAAAAATATATTTAAAAAAATGAATAAACAAGAGACCGAAAAAGTGGATGATCAAAATCAACCACAAGAAGAGCAGCATACCGAGGCCACTATTCAGTTGATAAATGAGGATAAAATTACTGAATTGCAATCCAAAATCGATGAATTGAATGATAAATACCTTCGTTTGTATTCTGAGTTTGATAACTTCAGAAAGCGTACTGCTAAGGAAAAAATTGAGTTGATTCAATCTGCAAGCGAAAACGCTTTTAAAATTATGTTACCCATAGTGGATGATTTTGACCGTGCTATCAAATCAAATTTAGATTTAACAGATGCAAAAGTAATTTCCGATGGTGTAAATTTGATCTACAGTAAATTTAAAGGTACACTTTCACAGAAAGGTCTTGAGGAAATGAAATCCATCGGAGAGCCATTTAATACCGATTTACATGAGGCAATCACCAATGTACCTGCTCCGTCAGAGGACCTAAAAGGTAAGATTATTGAAGTGTTGGAGAAAGGTTATATGTTGAACGGGAGGGTGATCCGTTTTGCGAAGGTGGTTATTGGTAGTTAAAAGAAATTAGAGAAATAGAGAGATTAGGAAATAGAGAATTGAAGGAAAAGAGAAAGCAAGGTTTTTAAAATTGTTTATATTTAACAACTTTCCAACTTTCCAATTTATTAAAATAAAAAAATGTCAAAAAGAGATTATTACGAGATATTAGAAGTTCAGAAGAATTCAAATGGGGATGAGATAAAAAAGGCATATCGCAAAATGGCGATTAAATTCCATCCAGATAAAAACCCGGGTGATAAAGCTGCAGAGGAAAAATTTAAAGAAGCCGCAGAAGCTTATGAAATATTAAGTAATTCTGAAAAAAAACAACGTTACGATCAATTCGGACATGCAGGAGTGGGCGGTAATGGTGGATTTGGTGGTGGAAGAGGAGGTTCCAGTGGTTTTGGCGGCATGAATATGGATGACATATTCAGTCAGTTTGGTGATGTTTTTGGTGGCCATTTTGGTGGTGGGGGCGGTGGCCGCGGGGGAAAGCGTGTAAATCGCGGATCCAATTTGAGAGTGAAAGTGAAAATGACACTTGAAGAAATTGCCAACGGAGTAGAGAAAAAAATTAAAGTAAATAAATACGTTGCCTGTAAACCATGTAGTGGAAGCGGTGCAAAAGATGGTTCGGCATTTAATACATGTTCTACCTGTAGAGGAAGTGGGCAGGTATCACGTATTACAAATACCATACTTGGTGCAATGCAAACTACAAGCACCTGTCCCACTTGTGGTGGCGAAGGCCAAAGCATTACTGATAAATGTGTTGTTTGTCATGGGGATGGAATTGTGCGTGATGAAGATGTGATCAATATAAATATACCAGCAGGTGTTGCAGATGGAATGCAGCTTTCGGTAAGTGGAAAAGGTAATATGGGTGCGCGTGGAGGTGTGGCCGGAGATTTAATTATTGTGATCGAAGAGGTTGAGCATGAGCTATTGAAACGTGATGGGTTAAATTTATTTTATGACCATTTTATTAGTTTTGTTGATGCTGCGATGGGTACACATATTGAAGTGCCAACTATTGATGGAAAAGCAAAAATAAAGGTAGAGGCAGGTACTCAAAGTGGTAAGGTACTTCGCCTTAAAGCCAAAGGTTTACCTGATATTAATAGTTATTCCCGTGGTGATATTTTGGTGAATATTAACGTTTGGACTCCACAACATTTAAGTAAGGATGAAAAAATGATCTTAGAGAGTTTACGAAATGCTGAAAATTTTAAACCCAATCCAACCAAAAAGGATCGCGGTTTTTTTGAGAGGATGAAACAATATTTTGAATAATATCATAGTCACAGGTCATTCGTCATTGGTTATTAGGCTGTGCGTAGTTTACAACAATAATTAATAACGAATGCCCAATGACCACTTCACAATGAAAAATGACTAATAGCCAATGAATATTCTTTCCGCACAAAATATTGTAAAACGTTATTCGAGCCATACTGCACTGAATGGTGTAACTATATAAATTCCTCAACAAAGTATTTTCGGTTTATTAGGACCTAACGGTGCCGGTAAAACTTCCCTGATTCGTATCATTAATCAAATTACCGGGCCCGATAGTGGAGAGCTTTTTTTTGAAGGCGAAAAATTATCTCCAAAACACATTGAACAGAT
>JAIOQD010000412.1 GCA_021413595.1 Bacteroidota bacterium
CGGAAAAATTTTTGTTTTTTCGGCAGTAAGATCAACAATTGAAAGTCCTTCTTCGATTTCTGATCTTGAAATTTCAAATTGTTCGACACCTTCAAACACGCTAAAAAAGTCTTCTTCCGACAATTTTCTTAGACTTTCAGCCGTTCCTTTACCAAACAATATTTCAGAAGCTTCAATGGCTGCCTTGTAATCAGTTTCGGAATGTACACGTATAGTAATATCCTTTGCCAATGCTTTTTGTAAGGCTCTTAAATGTGGGGCTGTAGCATGCTCTGTTTCCAGTTTTTCAATTTCTTCTTTCGTAAAAAGAGTAAAAATGCGAATGTAATTTTTTACATCTTCATCACTTGCATTTAACCAAAATTGATAAAATTTATACGGAGATGTTTTTTTTCTGTCTAACCATACATTACCACTTTCACTTTTACCGAATTTAGTTCCATCTGCTTTTTTGATCAATGGTGTGGTAAGGGCATAAGCTTCACCACTTGACTTACGCCTGATTAGTTCTGTTCCTGTAACAATGTTTCCCCATTGATCGGAACCACCCATTTGCAATTTTACATTATTGTTTTTCCACAAATAATAAAAATCATATCCCTGCACAAGCTGGTAACTGAATTCTGTAAAACTCATTCCAGTTTCCAAACGGCTTTTTACCGAATCTTTTGCAAGCATATAATTTACACTGATATGTTTACCAATATCACGTATAAAATCTAAAAAGCTAAATCCTTTAAACCAATCGTAATTATTTACGATCTCGGCTGAATTAGCTCCAGAATTAAAATCTAAGAACTTTTCCAATTGCGCACGTTGGCAGGCTAAATTATATTCCAATGTTTTTTCATCCAATAAATTCCGTTCAGCCGATTTTCCTGAAGGATCACCAACCATACCGGTAGCACCTCCAACAAGAGCCATTGGTTTATGTCCTGCTTGTTGAAAATGAAGTAGGGTCATTATTTGAACCATATTACCTACACCCAAAGAATCGGCTGTAGGATCAAAGCCAATATAACCAGTTACCATTTCCTTATTTAAAATATCTTCTGTACCAGGCATCATATCGTGCAACATGCCTCGCCATTTTAATTCTTCAACAAAGTTTTTTCTCATTTTTGTGTTTCTTTTGAGGGGTAAAGATAAATGTTTTTCATGGCTAAGGTGCTAAGTTGCTAGGTTTATATTTTCTTTTGAGCTTAGTCTCTTATCATTGAATTTAAATGTGCTAAATTGATATATTAATTCAGTAAATTCGTGTCATATAAAATGAAGTAACGTGATATTAGTAACAGGTGGAACAGGATTAGTAGGTAGCCATTTACTATTTGATTTGTGTAAATCGGGCGAAAAAGTACGAGCATTGAAGCGCACCAATAGTAATATTGACATTGTTAAAATGGTGTTTTCATATTATGTGGTAAACGCAGATGAATTACTGAAAAATATTGAATGGGTTGATGCTGATTTACTTGATGTTTATTCGTTAACAGCTGTAATGGATGGTATTGTAGAGGTGTATCATTGCGCTGCTATGGTTTCGTTTGAACAAAAAAACGAAGCCGAAATGATGAAGATAAATGTGGAAGGCACGGCTAATATGGTAAATGCAGCATTAGAAAAGGGAATAAAAAAATTCTGTCACGTTAGTTCCATTGCTGCGCTTGGTCGTGCGGAACATGGTGAATTATCTACCGAAGAAACATTTTGGAAATCCTCTCCTGACCATTCCAATTATGCCATTAGTAAATATGCCGCTGAACGCGAAGTTTGGCGAGCCTCTGAAGAAGGATTAGATGTTATAATTGTAAATCCGGCTTTAATTATTGGTGCAGGAAATTGGAATCAAAGCAGTTCTAATATGTTTAGCAAAGGATATTCAGGAATGAAATATTATACTGATGGTATCAATGGGTTTATTGATGT
>JAIOQD010000413.1 GCA_021413595.1 Bacteroidota bacterium
ATCATTCGCCCCGCTTATAAATTCGAACTAAATGATAATAATTATTTTAATGATTTTGAATCGTTTTCAAAACTTAAAATTGAAACCAAGGATACCCTATCTTCCAAATATTATGCACTTACAATATTGCAGGATCTTATAAAGTTTCATTCCGGCACCAACTCCTTTTCTCATAAAGAAGGGCATGGCGAAATTGCTTTAATTGACGTTGATCTAAAACGATTAAAATTTGTAAAAAACAAATCGGTTTCAGAAATTAAAGATAGTTTATACTTAAAAGCTTTATTAAATTTGGAAAAACGGTTTGCCGCAAATCCCGCTTCAGCAGAAGTGAGTTACGAAATTGCTAAAGTGTATTTTGAAAAAGGCAACAAATACAAGCCCTTGCAATCAGACGAAAACAAGTGGTTAAAAAAGCAAGCACTTGAATTGTGTGAAGCTGTTATTAAAAAATATCCGGGTAGCGATGGAGCGATAAATTGTGCCGTGCTGAAAACTCAGATATACGAACATTCTATTGATTTTATTACCGATAAAGTTGCCCTTCCTAATCAATCCTTCCGAGCGCTTTTAACATATAAAAATTTAAAAACAGTTTATGTGCGCATTGCACAAATGGATATTGATAAATATAATAAATCTGTTGAGCGTTATTACGGTGAACAATTGATCAAGCAATATTTAAAACTCACGCCCTTAAAAGAATGGACAGTTGAATTACCTGTTGATGAAGATTTTCAATCACATTCATTAGAAATAAAAATCCCGGAATTACCTCTCGGACATTATGTGATACTTGTGGGTTCAGAAAAAACGTTTTCGTATAAAAACAATGGTGTTGCGTATGCTCCAATCTGGGCTTCAAATATCAGTTATATAAATCGTAAAATGACAAATGGTAGTTATGATTTTTATACGCAACATCGTGAAACAGGGGCTCCTTTAAAAGGGGTGTCTGCACAATTGTATTACGAAAAATATAACTATACTTTACGTAAATATGAATATGTAAAGTCAGAAAAATTCACGAGTGATGAAAATGGATATTTTAATGTTCCTCCTGTTGGTGATTACAGAAATTTTAGTGTGGATTTTGCATACACTGCTCCATCCACATCAGGCTCGGTTGATCGTCTTCAAACCGAGAACGCAATTTATCAATACAAAACATATATTGATGAAAAGAGAAAGTATCCTAAAACATTCTTCTTTATGGATAGGGCTATTTATCGCCCGGGACAAACGGTTTATTTCAAAGGCATAATGATAAATACCGATGGTGAAACAAATGAAATAATGCCGAACTCACCTACTACTGTGATTTTTTATGATGTTAATTCTCAGAAAGTGGCAGATGTAAGTTTAACCACCAATGAGTATGGTACTTTCAATGGCTCATTCACAACTCCAAGTGGAGTGCTCAATGGTCAAATGAGTTTAAATAATAGCAGCGGATCCATTTATTTTTCGGTGGAAGAATATAAACGTCCTAAGTTTGAAGTAAGTTTTAATCCGGTAAAAGGTAGCTATCGTTTAGATGAAAAAATAAAAGTGGAAGGACTAGCTAAAGCTTATTCAGGAGCTAAAATTGATGGTGCCGAAGTAAAATACCGTGTGGTAAGAAACGCTTCTTTCCCTTATTGGTGGTATTGGTGGAGAGGTTATTACCCTCAGTCTCCACAAATGGAAATTACAAATGGAGTTACTACTTCAAATGATACCGGTGCTTTTTTTATTGATTTTAAAGCACAACCAGATCTTAGTATTCCTAAATCGTATCAACCCACATATTCCTTTACGGTTTATGCAGATGTTACCGATATCAATGGTGAAACACACAGCTCACAAACGAATGTGAGGGTGGCATACACCGCATTGACGCTCGATATAAATATTCCGGCTTTGCTAGAAAAAGAAAATAAGGAGGCCTTCATAATTTCTACAACCAATATGAGTGGGCAGTTTCAGCCAGCACAAGGCAATGTAGAGATTTATAAATTGAAGGAACCTGAAAAAACCTATCGCACACGTG
>JAIOQD010000414.1 GCA_021413595.1 Bacteroidota bacterium
TAAAAACCTGCGTAGATAATTAATGAAGCACTCACAATGTGAAATATAGTGGATAGCATCAATGCCCCTTTTTTCCCTAACCAAACAGGTATCGACTTTAAGTTTTTTGATTTATCAAACTCTTCATCCTGCAAGGCATAAATAATATCGAAACCACTCACCCAAAATAATACAGCGAAAGAAAAAAATAAAGGTAGCCAGTCAAATTTTCCTGTAACAGCAAGGTATGCACCAATAGGAGCTAATGATAAACCTATTCCTAAAATCACATGACACAATGCCGTGAATCGTTTGGTAATACTGTAGCCCAATACCACAGCCAATGCTACAGGTGATAAATAAAAGCAGATAGAATTTATAAAATAAGTAGTGGATACAAATAATAAGCAGTTAGCAATAACAAATAACAATGCAGATTGTGGTTTTACGGCACCCGCAGGGATTTCACGAACTGCAGTTCGTATATTTTGTTCATCAATTTTTCTATCAATATACCGGTTGAAGGCCATGGCAGCGCTTCGTGCAAAAATCATACATAAAATAATTAATAAAAATAATTTAATATCAAAAGTTTTTTCAGTGAAATGAATTGCCAGGAAATATCCTATAATAGCAAAAGGTAAAGCAAATATAGTATGGCTAAACTTTATCAATGACAAATAATTGCTGACAGTTTTATTTGATCTTATTGTCATTATTAGCGTTTGAAGTAATTGATAATAATAAATGTTAGAATCAGTAGAACAGGAGTGGAGCTTAACAGCAAACCAATAATTCCCGGAGTGAATTTTTTTGCGTTAATTTCTTTTTGGGTATCAATAAAAATATAAATACAAGAACATATCATGCCAATAAACCCGATTGGTAATGAAATTATTGGTGCCCCTGTTATCGGGGAAATGCAAAGCAAGGCAGTAATAATTCCGATTGCAATGGATACTTTTCCTAGAATGTTTAATTTTTTTTCCATATAATTTTCAACTGTACAAAATTACCAATTTTTTGGCTCTTATTTTGCAGTATTAAGTAAGTGTTTAAATTTTGATCGAAATTAATTCTATCGTTACATTTAATTTCTAAATAATCTTTAAATTGTGAATGAAAACTGCATTTTTACAGGTAATGTTCTTCTCTGACCTGTTCTTCTCTGAAGAAAGAATTGGCTTTTTCGCCAAGAGGGATCTTGTTTGTGGTTTTAGCAATATCTTTCAGAGTAACAAGATCCCTTCTACTGCGAAGAACAGGTCACAAAAGTTCGGGATGACATAACCTGAGCTAGTTGCAACAGAAACTGGCAATGAGCAACACATTCAATATCAAAATATCTAATAAAATTTTAACAGGCTCTTAATACTTGCAGTAGAATTGTAACATGTAAAATCAAAACGATTTCCCTGTCTTTTAATTATCTTACTTTTGATGTAATAAATTCCTGATAAAAATGAAAATTCTTTTAACCATCCTATATTCTTGTTTTACATTGATTTCCTTTGCTCAGGTTGATTCGATTGCCTATTCCAGAGATTATGAGTTTACTGAAGGTGTTTTTTTAACCATAGATCAATTCAAAAATAACGATCCAATACCGAAAGCTTCAATCATTTCGGGTATTCCAAAGAGTCAGCTTGATTTTTTGAAACAGTTGATTGAACAAAAAAATATTTTTTTTACCGATTCAAAAGGTGTGCAGCAAAAGATTGAAACAGCGAGTGTATGGGGCTATTGTCAAAATCGATCTGTTTATATTAATTTTAATAAACAATTTAATAAACTGAATGTGATTGGAACGTTATGCCACTTTACTGCAATGGTAGCAACTTCCGTTGGTTTCCATGATCCAATGGGGTATGGTGGGGTGAATAATACAGTTAATGAGTTGCGGCAGTATGTATTTGATACACAAACCAACAAAGTGTTTGATTTTACTGTAAAAAACATGGAAACACTTCTTCAAAGTGATAGTGCTCTATACAATCAATTTATGGCTTTGAAAAAACGCGAAAAGCCCGATGCTATATTTGTTTATCTCCGTAAATTCAACGAAAAACACCCGCTTTTTATTCTCAATAGATAATTTATTGGTTATTTTACAACAATTTTGCCTGAAAAATGCAAAATTGTACCTGATTTGAAACTAAGCCCTTTTTTTAATTTATTCGATTTTTTTTAAGACATGTGCCAATTATTTTTTAATTGGTACCGAAAATCGTTTTTTATTAAATAAATGTCGAATTGATTGAGTGCTTTTTATCGATTTTGGGTCGGTTATTGGTTTTGAAATTATAGTGAACCTGTTTGTTCGTAAGTTGTTTATTGTCAATTACTTGTATCTGAGAAGCTGTCGCTTTTTTCGTTCGATTGTTTTTTCGACAAACTCCTGTATTTTCTCTTTTAATGAAAGTATTTGTACTTTAAATTATTTTCAGATTTTGAGGTGTTAATAAATGTGTTAATAAATTAATTCGATCTAATCGTTTGATTTTAAATAGCTTAATTCGTTGTCTCGCTGTTTTTTATTTAAAAAATAATTTTTTTGTAACTTAATTTTTGAATTTTTCGTAAATTGCAACTGTAAATCTGGGGTTTAAAAATTAATTATAGGAAATTTTGTAATTGTAATATGGGAAATATTTTTTCTATGGTTAATATTAAAAAAATCACTGCAACATTAAAAATGGTGTTTATTGCATCGCTTTTTGTTGTATCTGATGGTTTTAATAATTTTTCGTTTGCACAAAGTCCTCAAATATATACCTCATCCAATACATTCACTGTTCCTGCTTGTGTTTCTTCCATTACAATTGAAGTTGTTGGTGGAGGCGGTTCAGGAGGCGGTAATGGTGGTGGTGGCGGTGGTGGTGGTGGGTATTCCACTGGAACTTTTGCTGTTACTGCCGGTGCTAATCTGGCTGTCACGGTAGGTGGGGCGGGAACTACAACCAGTGTAGCGGCTCTTATTTCTGCAACAGGTGGAGCCAATGGAACATCTGTTGCTAATCCAGCCATTGGTGGTGGTGGTGCTGGAGGTGTTGGTTCTGGTGGATCTACAAATCGCACAGGTGGTACAGGTGGCGGTGGATATTCTACGTATTTTGGTGGTGGAGGTGCTGGGGCAGCAGGGGCATCTGGAAATGGTGGGAATGGTGGGAATACCGTTACATATCCCCCATGTAATGGAGTGCCTGGTGGTTCAGGCGGTGCTAGTGGCGGAGCTCCTGGTGGAGCTGGTGGAAAAGGAGCTGGTTTTACAGCTGGAGGTTGTAACAGTAGTAATGTCAATCCTGCTGTTGCTGGTAG